>NZ_JACJNU010000034.1:0-86082 GCF_014849525.1 Microcoleus sp. FACHB-SPT15
AGGGGGCATGGCGGCAGGAGTTGTCTCTTTCATCGCTCAAACCTTAACGTAAAATATCTGCCCTGCCTGGATTATACCTTTATTGCTTGTTGATTTTCGTTTAAGTCCCGTTAAAAACTTCTGCGACGCTGCACTCAGTAAGCTGTTGAAAAACCTACCCTTGTAAGTGCGAGCGCTTTCATCCTGCAAAACTTGGATTAACAAGCTGACTTAATAGTTCAGGATTTTCGACCTCATTCAAACAGAAGGGGTAGCTACTACCTCGTTGTTAGAACCAAAGTAAAGCTGGCTTAATTCTTCAAGGGAAATATTATTATCCAGTTGTGGATTACGGAAGTAGGGATGGATTGGCAAGAGAGAAGCTGGACGACGTTCTGTTGGCGAAGACACAATCTGCTCAATTAGGGTTAAGTAATTCTCAGCAGTACTCTCCCAGGTGTAAGAGTTCAACACCCGCTCCTTTCCAGCTTCGGCAAAATACTCCCACTCCTGACCATCACAGATCAACCGCTCCAAGCCTTGTGCAATATCAGCAGGGTCTTGTGGGTCAACCAGTACACCATATTCCTCATCTCCCTCTCGCAGGCTCTCGCTGGGACCACCATTCTGAGTTGCGACCACAGGTAAACCCGTTGCTGCCGCTTCTAAGGGAGCCAGACCAAAGGGTTCATAGAGTGCAGTTAGCGCAAATACCGAGCGGCGTTGACGCATAAACCGATAGGTCGCCGCCAGTCCCTCTTGCCCTTGATCAGATAAGCCAAAAGCACTGATCTTGCCCCATAAGTTATTTTCTTGCACGACTTCGCGGATGGGGACTAAGACGCCTTGTTCGGCTAGGTCATTATCAGCCTCCTCGCGTAGCGGATCGTCTAGTCCACTTGTAAGTATCACCAAGTTGGCTCGTTCTTGAAGCGTCTGGCTCATTGCATAGGCTTGCACTAACCCCAAGATGTTTTTCTTGGGAGCTAATCGGCTGGCAGCCAGGATAGCCGGTAAATCTCGGCGTTCCTCAGCAATATCTCGTGCCAATCGCTCCTCAATGAGTTGATAGGTAGCTTCTTCATCTTCGGATCGGGTTTCTGAACTGAAGAGGGAAGAGTCTGCTCCTGGTGGAATCACAGCAAAGCAGTTGTCGTTATTGACATCCACTGCGCCATGATAGACAGGATGAGAGTATTGCTCAAAGCGTTCCTGTTGTGTACTGGTGATATTGACAGCCGAGCGATTCATGCTCAAGCGCTCAGCTACAATGCGGTATTTGAAGTGAAATTGCTCGTCTATTTCGGCTAAATTCTCTGGAGTGGGTTCCAATTTGTCCAGCTTTTGTGCCCCAAGAGAATGACCCGTAAATGTGAAGGGTATGCCTGTCTCGTCCTCAATTAGAACAGCGGATAGTCCTCCATCGGCATAGTGGGCGGTCATGGCATCGGGTAAACCACCCTCCTCTCGATAAAATTTCAGGATGTTAGGCACCCAATCGGTGACTAGATGCGACCAAAGCAACTCTTTTGGGAGGAATTCTTTTGGCCCTGCTGGCAAGCGGATGATGCGAACGTTGTCCACGCCGGGATAAGCGTCAAACGGCTTAGCAAATTCTGGCCACTCTGGATCGATGATTTGGCGCGTGAGAATATCAACTTTGTGACCCTTTTGAGCCATTGCCAGGGCAACTTCCCTGACATAGATTAGCTGACCACCAAAATCCGGATGTCCCGTTAGATGACTATTACTTGAATCGAAGTTGCCCTGAGGGTTAAGAAATCCAATGTGCATCGTCTGATTCCTAAGAAAGCTTCATGTGAGTGAGCTAGAGAATTCTGCCTGAAGACGCACAGGAACAATGAAAGCGAACATATCCAGAATGAGTACTGGCAGTAAGGCTTTCATGAGTGCCATCAAAAGTTAAGAGAGAGAGCTTTTATGGGTTCCCTTCGGTTGACACCCAGCCGGATTCAAGCATTTTCCTATTGCTTAGGTTAATCGCTACTAGAGAGTCCTCACATATACCGGATGACATAAAGCGATCGCAAATCCTTGGGTTCCTGAATGATTACACAATGATTAAGCAATTAAAATGCACATCAGCTTAGTATCCTCAGTAATCGTTTTCATGTTGGCAAGGATGGCGCTCGCTCAATAGTCGCTATTAGGATTGAGCAAGCGCAAAGTACAACTAACTCAACACGCTCAACCTATACACAGACAATCCCATGGCTGAATACAAACAAACTCCAGAAAATAGCTCTCTATCCCTGTCTACCCCTCCGTTGGTTACTAACATATCGGAGGCTGATGCCATCCTTACGGATGCGATCAAACACGTTTGCGAAGAGACTGAATGGGAATATGGTGAAGTCTGGATTCCCGAAGCGGACAACACAATCCTACAACTGAGTCCAGCCTGGTATATCACTACACGGGTAGACAGCGATCGCAAGCTTGCCTGGAAGCAGTTTCGGTGCTGTAGTGAGGAGTTCGTCTTATATCCAGGTGAGGGATTACCAGGACGAGTTTTTTCAGCTCAACAACCAGAATGGATTGCTGATGTGTCGATTCAGTCAGAATTCTACTTTTTACGGAATCAGATTGCCAAAGCGTTTGGGGTTAAATCAGCCTTGGGTGTGCCTGTAGTTGAGGCACACCTACAAATTGTTCTCGTTTTTTTCATGTCAAAGATTTGGGATGAGAACAAGCAAGTGATTGCCTCCACCGAGGCTGTCGCCGAGCAACTTAAACCATTACTGCCAAGTCTGAACTGAAGCAACGAAATGTAGAACGTTTTTAAAAGCGTAAGGAATGCGATCGCCAATCGCTTTGGTACCAACCGCTACGACAATATGGAGGTCATCCTGACCAATCGAGTATGTTAAAACCGATGATATTACCCTAATCCGCAAGGACGGGTGTGACGTTAGACTACTCATCAACGGATTTCGCAAGCTAGTTAGGAGGATTTAGGAGATGACTCAGGGTTCCGTCAATCAGCTTGGCGAAATTATCCCTCAAACGCTCAACGCATATGCTCCCAATGTGTTTCCAGAATTTCATCAAACGCTGCAAACACACTTTCCAGGGGCAGTACCGATGAGTAAGTACATGAGAAAAACTTTCCAAAGCTTGAGTACCTACGGTTTTTGTGACGAAAACACGATGGGAATGATCGCAATCTGTCGGGATGAAATCGCTGAACCGCTATTCATTGAAGTCATTCGATATTGGGGAAAAACTTTTAATTGTTGCAGCTTAGCTGGGTTTGTCATGATGGGAAAAACCGGGTTAGCCGCCGCAACAGACCATACCCCGATCGTTGATGGTCTGCGTCGTTTTACCTTCTATGCTATGCCTCATGTCGCCATTTCTAGACATGGCGATATTGGCAAGGTCTATCGAGATGGCGTTCAAAAAGTTTCCCATGCTTGTGGAGCATTAGAAACGGTTGTCAAGGAGTTAGCATCAGGTCACCTGAAACTCGAAATGGATATGCAGGATATTGAACAAACGATTATCCGGCAGAAGATTCTTTCAACCCTTACTTATGGAGACAAGCCCGATTTGATAGAAATTACCAAATTGGCATCTCGAATTATTTCCAACGATGTCGAAAACCTTTTAAATACCCTAGACTCGTCCGTCTTTAATTATGCCGTCATGACCGGAATTCAAATTCACGGCCCCCTAGACACTCACTGGATCTACCCGCAAGATTTTTATGTCGTTGGAGCGGATATTTCTGAAGGAAAGGAACATATTAAAGTGTTTCAGTAGAGACAAGATTAAATAAGGCAATGGCAACGCGATCGCTACTCGCAATACCTGTACGCTAAATCTCAAATCTTCAGCTCGGATAGTTGGTTCATTGACTTTAGCTTTAGCTCTAGCTCTGTGTCTTGGTTAAGGCGCGTAGGTGGTAGGTTTTAAGGGAAAAGTTATAGCCCTCTCCTGGGAAAGATTAGGGTTGTGGGTAGATTTTGGCTGACAAGGCATACCTGTAGACCTACAACCTAACACCTTGACAGGGGCAGCTTTAGCCCTAGTCGCTAATGTTTGGCTCCATATCACAAAAGTTTCGCTTATTGTTGCTTGTGTAACATTTTTTTAGACTTACGTCTTCTAGATTAACAATAAAGCTTCAACTCAATAGGAGGCTTGATATGGGCTTGATCAGGAGCATTGAGATTCGGCAGCTAGAGTCGATCAAAGGAGGAATGTCTCAGTTCTACACTCCTCAAGCTAGTCACGAGACAATGCTGGTACAGATTCCACCAGGAACAGTGGATGATTTGTTTGTACACAAATTTCAGACAGACCAATTATTGGTTGTGCGGGCAAGCTTTGTGCTGGTGGTGTTACAAAACCGTCATTACCAGTACATTCTCCTGTGTGAAGAGCAGCCAATGGTAGTCAAAATCCCTCCTGGTGTTCCTCATGGAGCGATTAACTTGAGTGCAGAACCCTGTGTGCTGGTGAATGCTGTATTACGCCATGGTGCGGCTCATGAGCGAGATTATCAACCCCTGAAACGACCCTTCCCTTACGATTTAGAAGCCGCTCAGGCAACGCTGAAGGAAGAATTTATAGCGGGTGCTATCGGCTAGACCAGCTTGCCCCAGGTTTCCTTACCTCTTTCGCGAAAAGATGGGTGAAAACATTTTGAAGGGAGTATGGAAGAGTTGAAACATGCGATCGCGCTTGCAAATAAAGCATTTGTGGCACTTGTAAAATCAACTACACCGCCTAGGTTTCATCAGGCTTAGAAGAATTTATCAAAAAAAGTTCTTAGGTTCCTGTTTGATGGGGCATACATGACCTAGCGTAAGAGTAGATTAGCTCTTATACCAGTACCCCATGCCATTGATAATCCTGGTTGCAGATGACAACCTGGGAACTCGTCTTTCTGTTAGCGATTACCTGGAAATCTCAGGCTACTCAGTCGTCGCGGCTGAGAATGGTCAGGAGGCGTTGTCTCTGATAGACACCTATCATCCTCACTTAATTGTTACAGACATCAATATGCCGAAAATGGACGGCTATGAACTGGTCAAAAGAGTTCGTCAAAAGCCAGCATTCCGTCTGTTACCTGTAGTGTTTTTGACCGAGAGAAACACTACAGAGGAACGGATTCGCGGTTACCAGTTAGGGTGCGACTTGTATCTACCCAAGCCTTTTGAGATGCAGGAATTGGGGGCCGTGATTCGCAATCTTTTGGAGCGAGCGCAGATGATGCAGGCGGAGTTACGATTCTCCTCGCCAGAAGTAACACCTGAGTCTGAGCCGTCACACCAAGTACAGACAAGTCACAGTAAGCCGAGCGCTTCTAGACCCAATAGTTTTGGTATAAGCGAGCGAGAACAGCAAGTCTTGGATTTACTCACAACAGGTTTATCCAATGTCGAAATCGGCAGCAAGCTGCACCTCAGCCATCGCACTGTCGAAAAACACGTCAGCAAGCTCTTGAGCAAAACAGCAACCAGTAATCGAGCGGAGCTAGTCCGATTTGCCCTAGAAAACCATTTAGTAGAATAAGTCTCAGGACTCTTGAAATAGGTAAAGAGTTTTGCTAACTAATTTCATTGGCTAACACCAGCCCTAGCCACAAATAATTCTGCGACTCAATGTTGCTGCAACCTCTGCTCAACCAGATTTCCAAGAGTTCTGGAAAAATCCCCCTCCGGGTTTTCCTCGTCGTCCCGTTTGTCCTTCAGACTGTTGCTGCTGTGGGACTAACAGGGTGGTTTTCTTTACGCAATGGACAGCAAGCCGTTAACGATGTTGCTAACCAACTGGGTAGTGAAATTACCGCTCGGATTGACCAGAACCTGCGTACTTACCTTGCTACCCCGCATCAGATTAATCAGATCAACGCAGCGGCTATTAGTCTTGATCAACTAGATATCCGAGACTTGGCAGGATGGGAACGTCAATTCTTTCGTCATCTTCCGATATTTAATAGCCTGTATAGCATTACGCTGGGTAACGAGCAAAAAGAATTCATTGGGGTAGAAACTCGCGAACAGGGCTTACTCGTAGTAATGCACTCGGATAAGACTACGGGGTATAACCTGCGTACCTATGTTGCCACCAGCAAAGGCGATCGCTTAAGACTTCTTAGCCTCACTGAAAACTACGACTCACGAGTTCGCCCTTGGTATAAAGCGGCTGTGGCTGCGAAGAAACCCGCTTGGAGTCAGGTTTTTCCCCAATTCAGTACTAAAGGACTCAACATTGCAGCAGTTCAGCCCATTTATGACAAGCAGAATAAGCTACAGGGAGTAGTCAGTATCGGCGTACACCTCTCGAAAGTCGGTGACTTTCTGCAAAGTCTAAAAATTGGTAAAACTGGACAGGCTTTTATTATCGAGCGGTCAGGGCTGTTGGTGGCAACCTCGACTACTGAACCGCTATTTCGCATCAACAACGATAAACAGGAACGGCTCAACGCGGCGAATAGCAGTAACCCCTTAACTCAAGCGACGGCTAAATATTTGTTAGCCAAATTTGGCAATTTCAATCAAATTAAAGATTCCCAGCCCCTCGAATTTGATATTGACGGCAAGCGGCAATTTGTACAAGTCCTACCCTTACTCGATAACAAAGGCTTGGACTGGCTGATTGTGGTGGTAGTGCCAGAATCAGACTTTATGGAACGCATTGAGGCAAACACTCGCTGGACAATTTTGCTGTGTCTCGGTGCTTTGGGGCTAGCAACTCTATTAGGTATACTGACTTCCCGTTGGATCGTCCAGCCAATCCTACGCATGAGTAAGGCAGCGAAAGCGCTCTCTCAAGGAAAATGGGAGCAAACCCTACCTGTAGAACGCGCTGATGAACTAGCGGTACTGGCCAGCGCCTTCAACCAAATGGCACTGCAACTGCAAGAATCTTTTGCCGCTCTAGAACAGCGCAATCAAGAGCTAGAAAGTCGAGTTGAAGAGCGTACTGCCCACCTGCAAACTGTTAATGAGCAACTGCGAGTTGAAATTGTCGAACGCACACAAGTGGAGATAGCGCTCAGAGAATCAGAAACCCAGTTACAGCAGGCAAAAGAGGCAGCAGAAGCCGCTAATCGTGCGAAAAGTGAATTTCTTGCGAATATCAGTCACGAACTGAGAACCCCACTCAACGGGATTTTGGGCTATGCACAAATCCTCAAGCGTGAAAAAAGCCTAATGCCCCAACAGCAGGATGGGCTAGTCATGATTCAACAGTGTGGTGAACATCTGTTGACCTTGATTAATGATATTTTGGATATCTCAAAAATCGAAGCCCGGAAAATGGAACTCCAGCCGAGTAATTTTCATTTTCCCGAATTCTTGGGTGGCATTGTTGAACTCTTCCGAATGCGATCGCAACAGCAGGGAATCGCTTTTATCTACGAAAGCCTTTCGCCTCTCCCAACTGGTGTATGGGGTGATGAAAAACGCTTGCGGCAAGTTTTGATTAATTTACTCGGTAATGCCGTCAAGTTTACTGAAAACGGTGGAGTCGCGTTCAAAGTTGGTGTGGTTGAGGAACCGACTCAGCCAAACTCAGCGCCTACAACTAGTGAAACCTACAGAATACGGTTTCAGGTGGAAGACACAGGAATTGGCATTCCTCCAGAGAAATTAACAGAAATCTTTTTACCCTTCCAGCAAGTAGGCAATCACAATCAATGGATCGAGGGAACTGGACTCGGTTTGCCAATCAGTAGCAAACTCGTCAAGATGATGGGCGGTGAACTTCAAGTCAAAAGTAGCTTAGGTTCTGGCAGTATATTTTTCTTTGAAATCAATTTACCGAAAGTGACAGAGTGGACTAATTCCTCCACAATTGATGCGCTGATGATTAGTGGTTTTAAAGGTGAGAAGCGCAAGGTGTTAGTCGTGGATGATAAATGGCAAAATCGTTCTGTTCTACTCAACTTGCTATCACCTTTAGGCTTTGAAGTTGTTGAGGCGATAGATGGTCATGATGCGTTACTCAAAGCTGCCGAGTTTAAACCAGATGTGATTTTAATGGATTTGGTTATGCCTGTGATGGATGGTTTTGAGGCAACACGACAACTGCGGCAAGCAACCGAACTCAAAGATATTGTTGTAATTGCTACATCAGCAAGTACATTTGATTCCGATCATCAGGAAAGTTTAAATTCAGGTTGTGACGATTTTATTGCCAAGCCAGTGCGCTCAAAGGAGCTTTTTGAACTTTTACAGTCTCATTTAGGGCTGGAATGGGTTTACGAAGAGGAGATAACAACACCAGGGAAGCTAGATGATACCCGAATCCAAACTCATGGAGATTCTTCTCATACTTCTGTCTCACTAGTTGCGCCACCAGTGGAAGAAGTAGATGCCTTGTTTGAACTAGCAAAAATTGGCGACATCAAGGGCATCTTGGAAGGAGCAGAGCGTCTTGAACAGATGGATGAGAAGTTTTTACCGTTAGTACAGGAGCTTCGTCAATTGGCTAAGGGATTTCAGGTTAAGAAAATCCGGGAATTGCTTAAGGCTAAGAGTAAGGTTTAGTTTAATTTTGAAAAAGTTAAGCACTTCTATAAAAAATAGACTTGGGTAACCGTAACCTTGAAAATTAATAGTAGAAATATCTCACAAATAATAAAAAGCGACTTAGAAACGAATGAGTAATAAAAATCTGGAAAAAGGGATTATTTTACTGGTGGACGACACACCCACTAACTTAGGTGTCCTGTTTGAGTCGTTAAGTAACTCTGGCTTCAAAATACTGGTTGCGCTAGATGGAGAAAGCGCAATTGAGCAGGTTGATTATGTTGTGCCTGATCTGATTCTTTTGGATATCTTAATGCCAGGAATTGATGGGTTTGAAACTTGTCATCGCTTGAAATCAAAAGATTCAACTAAAGATATTCCTGTGATTTTCATGACTGCTCTGACGGAGACAGTGGATAAAGTAAAAGGCTTTGGTGTGGGAGCAGTGGACTATATCACAAAACCTATACAAACAGAAGAGGTTTTAGCCCGCGTCAACACACACTTGTCCATTCAAAACTTAAAAAAGGCACTACTTGAGCAAAATGAGCGCCTGCAACAGGAAATTTGCGATCGCCAAAAGGCAGAAGAGGCGTTGCGATTGCTCTTACATAGCGTTTCTCACGATCTCCGCAACCCTGTAACCGGAATGTCAATGGTGCTGCGGAATTTGCTTGCACAAGAAAAGGAAACTATACCCGTTGGACGCTCAATCTTAGAGCGCATGGCAACAAGTAGCGATCGCCAACTCAATTTGATCAACTCTCTAGTCGAAGCCCATGCTAACGAAGTTCGAGGTGTAGCCAGTATTCGTAAGCCACTGCAACTCAGTCAGCTTATTCAAGACTTGGTTGCGGATTGGGAGCCAATTTTTGTCAAAAGTCAAGCCACACTTACAAATCTTGCTCCGGCTGAGTTACCGCTAGTTAATGCTGATGCTACACAGTTGTGGCGTGTATTTGAAAACCTCATTGGCAATGCCCTCAAGCACAATCCTCCGGGCGTGAGTTTGACAATAACAGCTACAGTGGAAGCCAAGGAACAGAACCAGGAAGAAGCGATCGCTAATTGCTCAAACTCTAAGCTATCTTCTCCTACTCCCTACTCTGGAGTAGGCACGGCAACACCATCCTTACTCTCTACTGCCCCAAAAAAACTCCACTCTTCGCCTACAGTAATTCGTTGTACGGTTAAGGATAACGGCATCGGCATAGAGCCTCAACAGTGTGAACGACTCTTTGAACTTTATGTCCGAGGTAGCCAGTCTCGGCACACTTCCGGCCTTGGCTTAGGGCTATATCTGTGTCGGCAAATCATTACTGCCCATGGTGGTGAGATTGCTATCAGTAGTACCCCAGGTAACGGGGCAACGTTTTGGTTTACCTTACCCGTCCTAAAATAGGTGTTAGGTGTTAGGGGAGAGGGATTTTCATCGCAATGTTTGTGTACTCCTGTTCATGCGTGCCTAACTTAAAATTGGGAAGTACTGTCAACGAAGACTAATATCCAAGCTTTTCGTGGTGCAAACTATGCATCCGCTGAGCTATTTCTAATGGAATATCAACTTTCTCAAAATCCTCAATCTCAAATACCCCAACACGAATATTAATCAGTCGCCAAGAACCACGTTCGCGCAATAATATGGCATCTCCCCTCAGGTCTTCTATTGTCCAGGTGACAAGCGCATATGGCTCATCGATAGTCATTTCTATAAATTTTACATCTTGTTGCTGTTCGTCCAATTGATTGACCATGTATCTAGTCATAACTTCCTTGTTAGGCGATTGCCTTTAGCTAAGGCTCCTCTTGGATAGATGCATTCTTGAGTAATACGGTTAGTAGATTTAAATGAATATTTAAGTGGTACGTCATTGCACCCAAATATCGAATGTGATGAACTAGTTTTTCATCAAGAGCGATTAGCCCTGTATAATTATTATCTTCTTGTTCATTGTTTCTTATATCAAGATAGCTATTGTAGTCTCTGATTAGCTTAAATAGGCTATTGTCATCATCTTGCAGCATATAGGCAATATGCTCATCCATCAATAAATATTGAGGGGGCGTATTTTCAATTATTACCTTGAGTTTTCCTTCGTTTATTGGAGTAATTAATGTTTGTTTTAATAAACAAGATTTTTTTTGCTTCAGCAGATTCAGTTCGCGGCGGATTAGCTTATCTGCCTTGCGTAAGTTAAAAAAAATATTATCTACTTCAAAAATTAAGTACGATAACAAGACTTGCGATTCTTTCTTTGTGTCTGTGGCAGTCTGAAGCATTTTACTGAATCTAGTAATAACCGTTAGCCCAAGCCTTTGTTTTCGTCATATACTTTTTTATTCATCAAAACATTGTTGTAAGTTCATAACTTTCTCAAAGGGTAAGGGTGTAAATTCCGGCAAAATCCTACATCACTAGTTGGCTTTCATGGAAGCGGTAGCCAGTCTAGATTGACAATGTATGTGCTACGTGCCAACTTATGGCACATCAAACCCTAAGCGAATCCTAGGTTCGCTCACTCAAGCTTTAAACAAAACTGGACAAAACCCAGTTAAGTACGCGATCGCAAAATCTTGATAGCTAATTAGGCTAAGTAGAAATTCTTACTAGTAGTGGGTTAAGAATTGCACTACTAGTCAATACAAAATTTGCATTTGTAGCTTTAACCCAAGTTTGGTTGGGAAACCTATGAAGTTGAAGGAGAAAAGTAGATGACCCTGATGTATTCAACCTGTAGAGCAGCGAAAGCAAGAAGACTGGGTTTAACAGTCTGTTGCTTCCATTTGGGAGATATCTCAACATGTAATACTAGCGTAAAACATGTATTACTATGAATAGTATTTCAATTTGCTGAGATCAGCAACAAACTCAGGCAAAGTTTATCAAGTCTTAAAAAAATCCGCTGAGAGAGTAGGCTTTTCAAAGTAGGCTGAACAGCCACGGCTAAAGGCTTTTGCGGGTAGCCACTACTGAATTTGCAACAGCACTCACCCTTAAGAAATTGCAACCTTGAAGCTACATAGAGGTAAAGCAGTGACGAATACTCATAGCAGCACATGATGTAACTAGACTAAATGCAACTGCCTAAAGATAGAAATACAGTAATACAACTCAGCTAACTACAATTACCCATAAAGCTTCTCACTTGGATGAGGACGCTCTCCAGAATTCTCCTGAACTTCTGTATTCTTCTTGGTCACCCAGCTACTTATCAATGGTTGCTGATGAGATTTGCCAAATTTTGATGGTTTGGTCAAAGCCTCCACTCGCGAGAAAGCGCCCATCCTGGCTGAAAGCAACTGATTGCACCCAGTCTTGATGTCCAGGTAATACAGCAAGAAGTTCGCCTGTTTTTAAGTTCCATAGCCGGACACCATCACGGCTAGCACTAGCAAGGGTTTCGCCATCAGGATTAATTGCGATCGCTTGAATCCGTCCGATATGCCCAGAAAGGGTGTATTCTAGTTGCCCAGTTCTTAAGTTTCGGACTTTGATGGTGCGGTCATAACTGCCACTGACCAAAGTTTGACCATCAGGTGTAAATGCGATCGCATTCACAGCACCTGTATGCTCAGACATTGTACTCAGTAATTGTCCCGTCCTCAGGTTCCACAGTTTAATCGTACCGTCTCTCACCCCACTTGCCAGGATGTCCCCATTAGGGTTAACTGCCAGGGCATACGTTGGATTATCGAACCGTACCAGCGTGTAAAGGGGGCGCTGCGTCTTCAAATCCCACAGCCGAATCCCATCCAAGCCACCAGTGACTAGCGTATTACTATCTGGTGTCATTGCCAGGGAAAGAACATTGCTGGAATGTTCCAAAAAAGTTCGGGTGTACTGCCCCGTTTGCCAGTTCCAGAGATTGACACCAGCGTCAGCCCCACAACTAGCCAGAATTTCTCCATCAGGGCTTAATGCCAGGGCAATCACAGAGGTTCGGTGCGCCCGAATGCTCTTGATTTCTCGTCCTGTGTTCAGCCACCACAATTTAATCTTGGCATCACTATTACTCCCGCCACTAATGAGGATTGTCCCATCAGGGCTGAAGACTAGGGCATCAACAGGCGCAGAATGCCCTTTAAGGGTGCGAACGAATTGTGGTGTTTTCCAAGCGTCAGCTAGCGGTAAGACTTCCGAATTGCTTGTTTCGGGTGAAGGGGCATCAACAACGGTAGGGACAGGCATTGGCTGAGCCACTACCGCGAGACTCATGCTAAAAGTGATGCTAGTTGCGATCGCGCCCAAAATTGCCAGTTGTCTCTTTGTGAATCTGCAACAACTGGAAGCAAAATAGTTCATGAATATGATTTTTTTAAGCTATCGAATATTTAACCTGCAAGCTGCTATTTAGCCTATTGCTTGTAGGATGAGTCGAAAAGCCAGTCCGTGTTATGCAAATCAAATGTACAGCAGCTTAGAGGCATCAACCTACCTAACTTTGTACAGGCCGCGTGTATCATTAGCTCTACTCATTGGTTAGCGATTGAATATTTGGGCAAATCGTCTGGGCAATACGATTACCCGCTGGTTGCTCTTGCCAACCCGAAAGTACGCCCAACAGTTCAGACTTAAGAATTTCTAACGCCTCGATTTGTTGTGTGATTGCCTCAACTTTGAGCAGTAAATGCTGCTTTACAGCACCACAGGGCAATTCACCAGAGTCATGAACTTTTAGGAGTTCCTGAATCTCGCTGAGGCTAAGCCCTAAAGACTGTGCCCGTTTAATAAACGCTAGCCGATTTATAACTGAAGGGCTGAAGAGGCGGTAGCCAGATTCTGAGCGTGTTGTTGCCGGAACCAGAAGACCAATTTCCTCGTAATAGCGAATGGTTTTTACTGGAATTTCGCTACAACTGGCAACCTCACCAATTTTGAGCTTCTGATGGCATCGATTTTCTGCTCCGTGGGTCGTTCGGGCTTGCTTGTGTCCTGCTGTTCCCCGTTTGGCTAAGGCTAGCGGAGGCGATGCACTAACACGTCCCACTTCGCTATCAGCAGCATAATCTTTCATTAGAGCGGTTTTCAGTTAAATGAGCTACAGCTAAAGGTTGTGAAACAAGTGTCAAAGTCAGGAAAACAAAAAAGCTGAGCGCTGATAGCTGAGCGCTAACTGCTATGTCGGTTCATTAACGTCAGCGCTTAACGGTGTGGTTTACGCTTAGTCGTGCTTAAAATCGGTAACGCCGGACGTGACGAGCTAGGAGGGAGAAAATGCGTTACTGGCTGCTCTGCTAGCTCAGCTTCTCGACGCTGGCTTTGCCACCAACGCAACACAATCGCGAGCATCACCATCATTATCCCAAAACCTAGCAATGACCAACGCTCACCAACGCCACCAATCACAGCATCTACGGCACCGACAATGACGATGAAGCTAGAAATTGGCTCTTTTCGATAAGCTGACTTCAAAATTCGAGGCCACAAAGCATTCATCACGGCTTATAACTTACTCAGTTCCACTTAGGTATTTAATCTAATTTCAGGGTATCTCATCAGTGTCCCAATTAACGATGCACACTCTTTACCCTGAATACTTCTATTTTCTACCGCTTCATTACAGCCGACAACATCGCCCATCAGATGGGATTTGATGGAATCACTGGATTCACCTGCATACAGAGATTGCAAACTTGATTGCTAGTCTCTTCACGTTTTAGTAGACGAGTAAAATTAGTGTAGGTTGCCGAGCGGCGAGAGCCAAATTCTTATTCTATTGTAAGCCCAGCCAGGTTAGTAGCCCCTGTCCCGTAGAATATTCGATAACCAAGGTCAATACAAAACCAATCATTGCAGCGCGACCATTTAAACGCTCTGCGTAGTCATTAAAGCCAAATTTGGGTTCTTCTAGCTGGGGGGTTGTGGTTGGTTGCGGTTGTGTCATGGTTTTAAAACTCTATTTAGGGTTTTTGGTTACAATCCTTTACTATTTTTAATCATTCTTCAATCAGGAAAGCTTGTCAAGTTTTATAAGGGCTGGGGCAAGAGATTAGGGTAGGAACTCAAGAAGATTCAAATCCATGCAATGTAGAGAAGGTTGCAAGCACCTAGCTATCTATTGGTTTTTCTGAACTTCTGGCTCAGAATTTCCAATCATATTGTGTAGCAATTGGCGGCAGGACTAGGTCACTCGCCATACTGTAGTTAGAAGCCCTTAGCGAAAAAATAGTAGACTTACTCGCTCTCACCCGCTACGAGAAGCAGCGTTTTTGGCTTTTTGGTTCAACTACTCTTATCGGTGGCACTCTTGAGCTAGCTATTGGCTGATACAGGCTCAACATAGTACCGATTCTCTTTCGAGGTAAACAATGGAAATAGGTGTCCCCAAGGAAACTAAAGATCAAGAATTTCGTGTAGGTTTAAGTCCCAGTAGTGTTCGAGTATTATGTGAAGCTGGTCATCAGGTATTTATAGAAACCAATGCTGGCGCTGGTGCTGGATTGGCAGATGAAGACTATCTGCAAGCTGGAGGACAAATTGTCTCAACGCCAGCTGAGGCTTGGAATCGTGAACTGGTCGTCAAGGTGAAAGAACCACTTAAGCCGGAGTACCAGTTTCTCCAAAAAGGGCAACTGCTGTTTACTTATCTACACTTGGCAGCTGATCGAGCGTTAACCGAGCATCTCATTGATTGTGGCGTAACTGCGATCGCGTATGAAACCGTTGAGCTTCCAGACCGGAAATTACCTCTACTCACCCCCATGAGTATCATTGCTGGTCGTCTGGCTGTGCAATTTGGAGCTAGGTTTCTAGAGCGCCAGCAAGGCGGACGAGGTCTGCTTTTAGGGGGAATTCCTGGTGTTAGTCCGGGTAAGGTGGTGATTCTTGGTGGCGGAATTGTCGGTACAGAAGCGGCTCGGATTGCTGTAGGGATGGGGGCGAGAGTACAAATTTTCGATGTTAATGTCGAGCGATTGGCGTATTTAGAAACCCTCTTTGGTTCTAGAGTCGAACTACTCTACAGTAGCTCTGCCCAAATTGAAGCGGCTGTCCCCGATGCTGACTTACTTGTTGGTGCAGTTTTAATTCCAGGGCGACGTGCGCCAATCCTCGTGTCTCGGAGTTTAGTACAACAGATGCGTCCGGGTTCTGTAATTATTGATGTGGCAGTAGACCAAGGCGGCTGCATCGAAACCTTACGACCGACTTCTCACACCAATCCTACTTATATTGAGGAAGGTGTTGTCCACTTTGGTGTGCCGAATATGCCGGGGGCTGTTCCCTGGACAGCAACCCAGGCACTCAACAATAGTACTTTGCCCTATGTCCTGAAGTTAGCAAATCAGGGATTAGAGGCTCTCAAGCTTGATTCCACCTTGGGAAAAGGTTTGAACGTACAGAATTACCAACTGGTTCACCCAGAGGTACAGCAGGTATTTCCGGATTTAGTTCGCTGAGGCGATCGCTTTCTTTGTGCGTGAAGGAGTAGCAAATGCGATTGCAATCTGGAATATGTCTCTTTGACTGAACTGAAGCAACACGCCCTCAACTCTTGATGAAAATTGGGTGCAAAACGAGAAATCGGCTTAAGGTATTATCCCTATTGATGGAGGATATTGTCTGATTTGCTAACTATCTTAAGCAGTAGAACGGGGTGATTTATCCTGTGTTCAACAGACGTTTAAGAGGTTTTAGTTGCAAGTTATGCAGTATCAAACAACAGTAGGGTGGTCGCTGATTACTTCGGGAATCGTGACGCTCTTACTCAATGTCCTTCCCGGTAAGTCCCTTTGGTGGGGAATTGGATTTCTAGTGATTGGAATTGTGGCACTCTATGTGCGGAAAAGCGATCGTATTCCCACACCCTAAGAGTAGGTGACTACCACTTGCCAAAAGTTGACCATCAGGGCTAATGGCGAGAATATACGCGGCACTGGTATGCCCTTCTTCTCATTATTCTCTTTCCAAGCTGTATTATCTTAGGAATTGTCTTGTATAAAAAGCACTGTGCTTATCGTGCTGCTGTTCTACTTCAACAGATTGAGGCGTTAGAAAGGTTGTGGCGGATAAGTCCGAGAAAATAGAACAAGAGAATTGTCTATTGTCTGTGGTGAATTTCGTCTACATATTAGTGAAGGAAGTAAGCGATCGCTTTTTGAGCAGGCAAGGCAAATGCGATCGCATTCTTGAGTAACACTAAACGGCGCTAACAGAACTTGCCATCACGCTTCTTGCTCTTGTCCATATTCCCCTACTCAGACCCCTTGAGGGGTTCAGCCTTCGTACTCGGTATCTATTTCAATCTCTAGAGTGTCCTCATCCACCCGGACATACAAGATATTGGGACGACAGCAAACCTGGCAATCCTCGACATAAGATTGCTGCCCACCCGCACTCAAATCAATAAATGTGAGATTTGGTTCCCCACAATAGCCACAGGTAAATTCTGCTGTATCTTGCATTAAAATTTAGCGTTTGAAATCGGTACTCTACCAGCGCACATCAAGCTGCTTAGCCAAGATGTTCTACTAAGTATGGCAGCTAATAGTCTATCAGGGATGGTGCCAGTGAAGAGAGCCAGGGAAAGATGATGTATTAGGACTTTTATACTCTGCCTTCACCTTCACAACCCTCTATTAAGCAGATTAAGATTCCGCCTTAAGGTCAAGACATTCTCTAGTCAAGAGTTCACAATGGAAGAATCTTATTCTATTTGTCACTCTTTGGTTTTATGAATTTTATTCTCCTATAAAAAAAGTACTTAATTTTCAAGAAAATCAAATGCTTGAAAATTCACCCTAAATTCATAGGAACTTAAGTACAAATCTAGGGTTAGCGTTTTAAATGATGAATAGACCGATTCTTTTCAGGGTTATTTTCTGACAAGATTTTATTATTAGGGGCATTCTCTGTCGGCAACTCAGTTGAGTGTGGTTCAAAATCCTAATTGATGTTATGATTGCCCTCTTCTATTTATCAGTTCCGCTGCTGTTAGTTTATTTCCTCCAGCACCCTACTAATCTCCCTATACAGAAAAGTTTCTGGTTGTTGTACACCTTCGTTATCACTTACCTGCTGGTGGTGTGGACTCTCTGGCACTCCGAAGATTGGCTAGATGGTCTTGTTAAAACAACTAGTCTAGGTATTTTCTTCTACGGGGCTGAAATTGTTATTCAATGGATATCTAAAGTTGTAGAAACGTACCCTAGTACATCTCTACAGGCAGTATTTACCCAAGCGGCGGCACTAAAAACTCAGGAACACCAACAGCAAGAGTCTGCACAACGGCTTTCCTTGCTAGTTAAGCAGACTCCACTGGCAGTGATTGAATGGACTACTGATTTTGAAGTCGTGGACTGGAACCCAGCCGCAGAAAAGATTTTTGGCTATGACAAACGGGAGGCTTTGGGTCGCAATGGGGTTGAACTGATAGTGCCTGAAAGCGCAGGGGAGCAGGTAAATCTGGTTTGGCGACAATTGTTGCAGCAACAGGGTGGAACTCGCAGTACAAACGAGAACGTGACGAAAGAGGGTCACAAGATTTATTGCGAGTGGTACAACACGCCGTTGGTTAATGCTAAGGGTGAGGTAATTGGGGTAGCGTCTCTTGTTCAGGACATTTCTGAACGAAAATTTGCAGAAGAAGCGTTGCAACAAGCCAAAAACGAGCTAGAAATTCGCGTTGAGGCACGCACTCAGGAATTAAAGCAGGCTTTAGCTGAGCTTCAGAACGTTATCACCCAACTTCAAGGTGAAATTGACCAGCGTCAGCAGGTAGAAGCGGCGTTGAGAGAGCGAGAGGAGCAGTATCGGTCAGTTGTTGATAATGTCAAAGAAGTCATATTCCAGACTGATGCCAATGGGTTGTGGACGTTCTTGAATCCGGCATGGAGTGAAATCACAGGATTTGCGATCGCCGAAACGCTTGGCACACCCTTGTTAGATTACGTTCATCCCAACGATAGGCAACGCCACTGGGAACAATTTCAACCCTTGATTGGAGGCAAAAAAGAATACTGCTCCCATGAAGTTCGCTACATTACTCAAAACGGTGGGTATCGCTGGATTGAGGTATTAGCACAATTAACCTTCGATGCTGACGGGACGTTTCGTGGTACATCTGGCACCCTGAAAGACATCACACAGCGACATTTAAGCGAAGCGGCACTCCGGAAAAGCGAGGAACGTTTCCGTTCCTTAGTTGCTAATATTCCTGGGGTGGTTTACCGCTGTGCCTACGATGCTGATCGCACAATTGAGTTTATCAGTGATGCGATCGCAGAAATTTCAGGTTATCCAGCGGCTGACTTTATCCACAATCACATCCGAACGGCTGCCAGTTTGATTGCGCCTCAAGATATCGCACGAGTTCAACAGACTCTATCAGAGTGTGTAGCGCAAAGACAGCCCTACGTGCTGGAGTACCCAATAGTTACAAGCAATGGCACGTTGAGATGGGTGTATGAGAAAGGTCAGGGAGTATTCAGTGAAGAGGGTAGCCTACTCTGGTTAGACGGCGCAATATTTGACATCACAGACTACAAGCAAACCCAAGAGAATTTGCGCTACAGCGAGGAGCAATTCCGCCAACTGACAGAAAATATCCGGGAGGTCTTCTTTTTAACAACTCCTAACCTCCAGGAAATTCTTTACATTAGTCCAGCGTATGAACAGGTTTGGGGTCGCACCAGGCAAAGCTTGTACCAACAGCCTAGCTCTTGGATGGACAGTATACATCCACAAGATCGCGATCGCGTAGCGGGAAATTGTTTACGCAGCTTGCAAAAACAGCAAGATTTCGAGCAGGAGTATCGGATTGTGCGACCGGATTGCTCCGTGCGCTGGGTATCGGTGCGTGGCTGTCTTGTCTTTAACGAGGTGGGGGTAGCAACGCGCCTTGCGGGGATTGCAGAGGATATCACAGAACGTAAGCGAGCAGAAGCCGAGATTCTCAACGCCTTAGCCAAAGAAAAAGAACTAGGTGACCTAAAATCTCGTTTTGTTTCGATTACCTCCCATGAATTTCGCACCCCGTTGACGACAATTATGTCCACGGCGGAGTTATTAGAATACTACGACTGGACAAAAGAGGAAGAACTTGAACAACTGCATCTCATTCAAGAGGCAGTCAAACAAATGCTCCAACTCTTGGAAGATGTGCTGTGCATTGGTACCGCAGAAGCGGGACAACTACAACTCAACCCAGAACCACTGGCGTTGAATGAATTTTGCCGGGAGTTGGTCGCCCAATTCCAGCATAGGATGAGTTTAAAATCAACCCCTGCAAGCCCTCAATACACCCTGACGTTTGTAAGCCGGGGTCAAAGATTTCTTGCTTGTATGGATAAAAGGCTACTGCGACAAGTACTGAATAACTTACTTGCAAACGCCATTAAATACTCTCCCAATGGTGGCACTGTTCGATTTGAATTAATTTGTCAAAATGATCGAGCGATCTTCCAGATTCAGGATCAGGGGATCGGTATACCGAAAGAAGACCAACCACGACTGTTTGAGTTCTTTCATCGAGCGAAAAACGTAGGTGCCATTACTGGGACAGGCTTGGGTCTAGCGATAGTCAAACAGTGCGTTGATCTACATGGGGGTGACATTACCGTCAAAAGTGAAGTTGGGGTGGGAACACTATTTACAGTAACGCTGCCCTTGAAGAACCATTTCTCTATTGCTCCCTATGTTTAATAATTTGCCCCCAATCCCCCTAGACCAGATTGTCAGAAATAACCCACCTGTAAAAACTCTCCCCCAGATTCCCCTACTTTCGGAACGGCTGGGAAGCGTTCGCCATGAAGGTCTAGGCGATCGCATCCAGTGTACTAGCAAAGCTGATTGCGCTCTTGTGGAAGCCGCTCTGGAGCAGTGCTTCGGAGGAAGTAGCCTAAAATTCCCCCAGATCCCTCAAAATGTGGCTCACAAGCTAAAAGTGTTGCAAAATGATGACCTGTGAAATTGAGCGGATCACACCAGTATCCCAATCACAGCCGTTTCTGAACTCAGAATTTGTGAAGCAGCTAATTTATGTCAATTTCACTTCCTCAAAAAGAAAAACGGATGCACAAGATTCTCGTAATTGAAGACGAGCGTGTAATCAAAATGAACCTGCTCAAGCTCCTGAGTGCAGAAGGGTTCCAGACTATCAGTGCTGATGATGGGATTAGCGGGTTAAAACTCGCTCAAGCTGAGCTGCCGGATTTGATTATTTGCGACATCCTGATGCCTAACCTGGATGGCTACGGTGTTCTCAAAGCGTTGCAACAAAACCCAGTGACTGCCACAATTCCTTTTATTTTCCTGACTGCCAAAGCGGAACGCTCAGATTGGCGTCAGGCGATGACCTTGGGGGCAGATGATTACTTAACTAAGCCATTTACTAGAGCGGAACTCCTTGATGCGATCGCGTCTCGCCTCCATAAACAAGAGTTTT
This sequence comes from Microcoleus sp. FACHB-SPT15, assembly GCF_014849525.1. Classification (NCBI taxonomy): domain Bacteria; kingdom Bacillati; phylum Cyanobacteriota; class Cyanophyceae; order Oscillatoriales; family Microcoleaceae; genus Microcoleus; species Microcoleus sp. FACHB-SPT15. The sequence continues at coordinate 20,870 of NZ_JACJNU010000034.1, forward strand.
TGAGCCAACGGCATAGTATTGAACTTCAGCAGGTGGAAGCTCAACTGAACTACTTACTGCACTACGACCGTTTGACTAACCTGCCTAATCGACTCTTGTTACAAGAACGGTTTACTCAGCTAGTCAATCCAAAAGAGGGACAGCCTCGGCAGATTCCGATCCTCTCTCTTGGTTTGGAGCAACTCAAGCGGATTAACAATGCTTTAGGCCCGACTAGCGGCGACTTGTTAGTTCAAGCGGTCGCAGATCGACTGCAACGTACCGTCAGGCAGCAAGATACCGTCGCGCAATTGAGTGGTGATCAATTTGTCATTCTCCTTGCCAGGACAAATCAGCGCCTAGAGGTTGCTCAGGTTGCGAAAACCATTCTTGATGCCTTTTCCAACCCCTTCCTGGTTAACGACCACGAGATTTTTCTCAGCGGGGCAAGAATTGGTATCGCCTTTTTTGGACGCGATGGTTGTGACCTTGACACCTTAATTAAACATGCTAGTGCAGCAATGGAGGATGCCAAGAAGTCAGGAACAAACCCCTATCAGTTTTATATCGCCTCAATAGGGGCAAAATCTCAAGAAGCACTGTTACTAGAACTGGAACTGCGCCAAGCCTTGGAACGCGAAGAATTTCAGCTCTACTATCAGCCTAAGGTGAATCTCCGAACAGGAGAGATTAAGGGGGCAGAAGCGTTGGTACGTTGGCATCACCCCCACAGAGACTCGGTTTCTCCGACAGAGTTTATTCCATTGGCTGAGAAAACAGGTTTTATCGTTCCATTGGGAGAGTGGGTTTTAAGAACAGCTTGTATCCAAGCTAAAGTTTGGCAAATGGCTGGTTTTTGCCCGTTACGAATCGCCGTAAATTTGTCAGGACATCAGTTTAATCAGCCACATCTGAGTCGCTTAATCTTTGAAGTCTTGCAAGAAACTGGGCTTGACCCTCGCTATTTGGAATTAGAGATTACTGAAAGTGCCTTGATGCAGAATCCAGAAAGCGCGATCGCAACGTTGCATGAATTAAAGCAGCTTGGCATTGTGATCTCCATTGATGATTTTGGTACGGGCTATTCTTCTTTAAGTTATCTCAAGCAATTTCCCTTTGATATTTTGAAGATTGACCGCTCGTTTGTCTGCCAGCTCGCACAGGACACGAAGAATGCAGCGATTACGACAGCGATTTTGCAATTGGCTCATACTCTGAATCTCAAGGTTGTTGCTGAAGGAGTAGAGACACAAGAGGAACTCGATTTCCTCTATGGACATCAGTGCGATGAGGTACAAGGCTATTGGTTTAGTCCTCCTTTGTCTGCTCAAGACTTTGAAGAGTTGCTCAAGGGCGGGAAGCGTCCACCGCTCTTTTCGAGTTGAAGTTCGTTGTCTTGCTTGAGAACTTACATCGTAAGAGAGACGAGGGCATCAGTACAGTGCTGATATGCTGAGCGCTAGCTCAATCCTAGGTTTGGAATGAGAGTAATTTCACATATCAAAATTGTCTTAACGTGACAAAGCTATTTAATAACTATTAACTATACAAATAATCTAGACCGCAGTTTGCGACCATCCCAGTAGATGAGTCAGTCTCTTGCTCATTAGCAGCATCTTAATAAGTTTAAGGAGTTAGGCATGGAAACACGACGCTTGGGCGCCTCTGATGTCAAAATTACCCCTGTTCTCATGGGTACCTGGCAAGCAGGAAAAAGTATGTGGGTAGGGGTTGAAGACGCTGAAACGATTAAAGCGATACGGGCAGCGTTTGATGCCGGGATCACAACCGTAGATACAGCAGAAGTCTACGGAAAGGGTCACTCTGAGGAAGTTGTCGCTGAAGCACTTGCTGATGTTCGTGACCAAGTGACTTATGCAACTAAGGTGTTTGCCAACCATCTCAAATACGACCAGGTATTTGAGGCGTGTGAGGGTTCTTTAACGAGGCTCAAGACAGACTACATCGATCTCTATCAGATTCATTGGCCTTCTGGTTCGTTTAAGAGTGAGGTTGTGCCGATTGAAGAAACGATGAATGCCTTAAACGAATTAAAAGAACAAGGCAAAATCCGGGCAATTGGTGTTTCTAATTTCTCCCGTGCCCAGATTGAAGAAGCCATGCAGTATGGACGCATCGATAGCTTGCAGCCTCCTTACTCTCTGTTTTGGCGTCAGGTAGAGAAAGATACTGTGCCGTATTGTGTCGAGAACAATATTTCTATCCTTGCCTACTCCTCATTGGCGCAAGGATTATTGACGGGCAAGTTTGGTCGCGATCACAAATTTGAGGAAGGCGATAATCGCAGAGATAATAAGCTGTTTAAGGGTGAGAACTACGACCGAGCGCAGCAAGCTCTAGACAAGCTGCGTCCAATTGCTGAACGTCATCAATGTAGCCTCGCTCAGTTGTCCCTCGCTTGGTTGATTGCTCAGCCACAAACAAATGCGATCGCAGGTGCCCGCAATACTGAGCAAGCTGTTGGTAATGCCTCTTCCGCTGATGTTGACCTGTCTACCGATGAAATCAAGGAAATTGATGCGATCGGGCGCTTAGTCACCGATCAGCTAGATGAGAATCCTGTAATGTGGGACTGGGATTGATGAAACCAATTATGCTAGGGTATTTATCGAGAATTGAATTCGGCCATTGAGTATGTTTTTCCTAGTTGGCAGACATCTCCCCGAATCAAAATCTCCAAAGTATTTGATCTGTTGGAAATGTCCATGTCAATTTATGTAGGGAATCTACCGTTTGCCGCTTCTCAAGAAGATGTCAGAAGCGTCTTTGCTGAGTACGGCACTGTTAAGAGTGTTCAACTACCGACAGACCGTGAAACCGGTCGGATGCGTGGATTTGGTTTTGTAGAAATGGAGACAGAAGCCCAAGAAATGGCGGCAATCGAAGCCCTTAATGGTGCTGAGTGGATGAGTCGTGAGCTTAAAGTTAATCAAGCAAGACCCCGCACAGATCGAGGTTCTTTTGATGGTAGTCGTGGGAGAAACGACAACCGTAGCTTCTCTCGCAATTCTCAAAGCTACTAAATGCTAAACGCTGTTGAAAAGTCAAGCAGGCTTCTTGCTCTGCCCATTTACCGAGATTAACCTTTGGTTAGTCAAAAACCGATTGTCAGTCATTAGTGTTGATGAGTAAGTTAGGATGACTCAAGTACTTGTAGGTCAAAACGAAGGAATTGATTCAGCTTTGCGTCGGTTTAAGCGTCAAGTCTCCAAGGCGGGGATATTGACAGAAGTCAGGCGTCATCGCCACTTTGAGACTCCTCTGGAAAAACGTAAGCGTAAGGAAGTTGCACGACGGAAGAAGCGTTGGGGTTAACCAGAGTTCAGTGCCGAAATCTCTGATGCAACTCTAAATTGCCTAGGCAAGTTGGCTTAGCGGGTACGGACAAAAGTTGCTTCTTACTGGCGGAGCGGAATTTCGATCACAAATTCCGTTCCTTTTTCTGGTGTTGAGAAACACCTCAAGCGACCACCATGTTTTTCAACAACGATTTGGTAGCTGATGGATAGCCCTAATCCTGTACCTTTGCCTACGGGTTTTGTCGTGAAAAAGGGGTCAAACATCCGTTGTCTAACTTCCTCTGGTACTCCGGTGCCATTGTCGATAATTCTGATCACTGCCCATGTGGCTGAACTATCCTCGATAACTTCTGTACGAATCCAAATTGTGCCGGGATCATGTTCAGAATGCGTTACCGGGGGTTTACGGCTGTCTGGGAAGCGCAACTTGGCGACACAGGCACCTTGCGACGGCAATGCTGAGACTCTGGGATTGATAACTGTTTCACTAACACACACATCAGGTTTTGAAATCACCCAATGCTCTTTGAAATCCTGTGCAGTGCAGCCTGAAGTGATGGACTCCTCTAAAGCATCTATTGCATTGCACAGCAAATTCATAAATACCTGGTTCAAAAGACCGGCATAGCATTCTACTAGTGGTAGTTGTCCGTATTCCTTGAGAATCTTAATCCCTGGCTTGTCTCCTTGCGGTTTGAGCCGATTGTGGAGAATTATCAGTGTACTATCAATCCCTTGATGCAGGTCTACTGGCTTCATCTGAGCGTCGTCAAGCCGCGAGAAGCTTTGTAGTGACTGAACAATCTGACGAATGCGGTCTGCCCCCATCTGCATTGAGGCGATGGTTTTTGGAAAATCTTCAACGAGAAAATGCAGGTCAATCTCCTCAGCTTCCTCTTGAATTTCTGATGCTGGCTGAGGATAGTATTTGACATAAAGCTTCAGAATGTTTAGTAAATTCTCAGCATATTGACTAGCAGGGATCATGTTGTTGCACAGGAAGTTCACGGGATTGTTAATCTCGTGGGCAATGCCAGCCACTAACTGTCCCAAGGTCGCCATTTTTTCGTTGTGAATTAATTGCGATTGAGTCTGTTGGAGCTTTTGTAGAGCGAGTTCCAGTTCCTGGGCTTGGGCTTTAAATTGAGCTTCCGATTGCCGCAAAGCCTCCTCATCTAATTTGCGCTTTGTGATATCTGTAACAAAGCCTTCGTAGTAGAGTAACGTACCCTTTTCGTCGCGCACTGCCCGTGCATTCTCGGAAATCCAAATGAGACTGCCGTCTTTGCGATAAACCTGAGATTCAAAATCACTTACCGAATCACAGGTATGCAGTTGCTTGATAAATTCATAACGTCGGTACGGCTCAACATAAAGCTGCCGTTCAATATCAGTCAAGGTTGTCAGTAATTCTTCTGGTGATTCATAGCCATAGATGCTTGATAGTGCAGGATTACAGGCTTGATACTGCCCATCCGGCGTTGTTTGAAAGATACCCTCAACGGCATTCTCAAAAATACTGCGATACTTCTGTTCAGCTTGCCGCAGAGCCTCTTCCACTTGTTGGCGTTCCCTTTGGGCAGCTTCGCTAACAGCAATTTGGTTAGCTAGTTTTTGCTTAGCTCGTTTCAACTGCCTTGTCCGCTTTGCAAGTTTTTTATGGATTGTTTCGTCGCACTCTCCCCAGTTCTCAGAACGGGTGGGCAACCGATTACGGTTTGGGAACATGGCTCATTTGTTGAAGATTCTCTGCCCACTGTCCTCATTATTTGACTTTTTAGTCACTAGCTGAGGTGACGCAACCTTTTCAGATCTTGTTATGTCGTGTGTTATTGAATGGTGACAGTTGCCCACATTTTTTGTGATCAAAGTTTACAAAAAATGTGATTTAAATCACTGCGGGTGTTTAAACTTGAGAAAAAGGAAGTTCTCCTTCTTGAGGTTGCCCTAGTAAGGCTTATTTCACCACTTCTACCACCTTATGAAAATTCAGATGCGATCGCGTTGTTGCCGTAAGTCACGCACAGTTGACAAGTACTGCCCAAGAAAAGGTAAGCCGCCAATTGCCGGAAGCAAGTAACGAGACGTACAAAGTAAGCCTAAAGCAGCAGCAGTTGGTGCAGCAAAATAGGGTTGGTAAAACAAAATCAACGCGGCATCACGAGTGCCAACACCAGCAAACGTCAGTGGCAGCAATCCCGCAAGAATCGCTAGCGGTGAGAGAGCAAGATTTGCTAAAAATGGTGTCCAAGCTTTGAGGGCAAGAATAAAAAACCAAATTTGCAGTAAGTGCAAAAACCAGATAAAGATTGAGGTGGCAGTAATTTTTAATAACTGTCCTTTGTCACGCCAGAAGTATTCATGCATTTCCCCCCAGGAAGTCTGCAACTTTTCCAGCTTAGAGCGAAGTTTCTTGGGAGCAAACTTTTTTGTAACCAAGAAAAATAGATGTGCAAATTTACGAGAACTTAGAAGGAATACTCCAATAACTAGACCTAAAATTACACTAACTGTCATTATCCAAAACAGTGCATCTTTTTGGGGATAAAGCAATAACCCAAACACACACCATAACAGTAGTGATAGCAAATCACAGGATTTTTCAAATACAACTAGCGATAAAGATAGCGTCCCATCTAAATGACCTCGTTGCTTCATAAAATAGGCTTTGGCAATATCTCCCATCTTGGAAGGCAACACCATATTCAGTACACTAGCTGCCAAAATGAGACGAGTTGCCTCACCAAATCCTAATTGTGAACCTGTCGGCATCAATTGTTGTAGTCGCCAAGCTGTGAATAAAGTCAGTGGGACTACCATGCCAAGACTGATTACCATCCACCAGCCATTGCAATTTTTGAAAACTTCGATAAGTCCAGGGAAATCAATCTTCGAGTAAATGACGGCTAGGATAACCAGGCTAACAATGATGGAAATTAGTCGTTTCATTGAGTAGGAATTGGGAATTGGGACAATGGGCTGTAGGTGATGGTCAAGAAACCTTCATATCACCTAGTACTTCATCACTATTCTCTAAGGCTCAATTTTTTATTCTTAAAGATACCGCTCTATTTTCAACGATTCACTAGGAGCAAGTTTTTTGACTTCAGGTGTGAGGTCAAGCCAAGGTTGTAATTGCCCTCGCTGAAAGGTGCGACTCATGACGACATAAATTGATGTTTGGTCACAGCCAATGCCAGCACTAATCACACCTTCCCAAGACTGTGCTTGTAATTCGTCTATAACGTGCCATTTTCCATCTTCCCAAGACAAACGTCGGCGGAAAGAATAGGGTGAAGCTTTCTTGCCAGTAATTAGGACTTTTTGTAATAACTTGCGGATTAAATTTGGAAAAAAGCGTCCAACGGTTAACATGACAACCCGTAGAATTAGTAAGTTGGCAGGTGTCATTTGCTTTTGTTTCGCCCATCCCAATTGACCTTGGATAGCAATTTCGTTTTCAGTAACATTGACTTGATAAGTGTCAACCAGATGAGCAACAGCGTTTTTGACCTTACCACCTTCCAGCACTTGCAGCGAAAATTGAGTATCAGATGCAATCAGTTGATTACCGCGAAATAGCTTAAAAACACCGCCTTTATTCAGTGCTAAATAAAGTTCGATGTCCTGGCGGCGGTCAATGAGGATTTTGGCTTCCTTGAACCAAACGCGACCTGTAGGACGTAGTGTAGGCTTGGGTCTATCTTCAACAAAATCTCGCCAAGTTAGGAGATAATTCCAGGTATGGTGACCAATAATGTGGTCATCAGCGTAACAAGGTGCAAGACCATTTGCGAGTCCGACTAAAAAGCGATCGCTTATTTCCAACGCCTCCGGCATCCACTGCCCAACAAGTTCAAACCCGTGGGGAAAGAAATTGTAAGTATTGCGACTGGTGTACTCGCCACCATACGACCCATCGGGATGCACAAATTCAGCCGCTAATTCTACCGCTTTAATTAAGGCTTCCTTCAAGCGTGGATCGGGTCTTAGTTGATAAATCCTCGCTAAACAGGAAATCGTTAAGGTATGGTAACCAGGGTCACAACCCTCGTATTCTTGAAACCAACCTTCAGGATTTTGCCAGGACAATACCCTTTCCAAACGCTGTACCCGCGCTTTATCCCACTTAGAAGTTTGCAACAGCTTGGACAGGAGTTCTAAGCACAGAACAATTAAAGCTTGGTGATTAGTCAGGCGTCCACTTTCATTGTGATGCGCTAACCAATCTGCCCGACGTTCAAAAAATCTTAGGGCAGTTGAATTATTAAGTCCCAGTTGGGTGTAACTCTCAATGCACGCCAGCAAGGAAAATGCCGCTGCACCACCAGCCCGTTCAAAGGGAAAATAATCATCACAAGACCCATCCGGATGACCACTCTTCGCCGCATAGAGAATGCCTGCTTCTACCCAATCTCGAATGATTGGCTGTTGGTAAAATGGATTGTCTGGCACATCAGTCTCGTAAGCCAAAGCAAGGGGCCAGACAAATTCCTGCGACATGCCACTGGGGAAGTCGATAATTTTGTATTGCCAGAAGTTGCGGTCAAAGCAGCCATAGGTAGGGCTGTGGGCATTGCGGTCAAGCAACGTTAAGATTTTGGGGATTTGAGCTAATGCTTCACGGGCGAATAGGTCTTTACTCATGAAAGGCTTAGTTTAAATGCAAAGTGTTGAGGTAAGGCGTGGCTTGAATTCTCGCTCAATTTAGTGCAATTTTGTAGTTAGCTTTATCTTGTTTTTTTATACATTCTGCACTCAATACAAGGAATTTTTGAGTCTTGAAGGCAGAACAAGTTTCTACTAAGCCTGCTAACGTTGGCGTAATTTCTTGTTCGAGTCTTGCTTGGGCTTCTGCTGCGGCAGGTTGAAACTGTTTAATCCAACGATTTTTATCAATGTAATTTACTTCAAATGCTTGTTTTTCTAGTAACCAGAAATTGATGTTGTATTTTTGAATAAAGCTTTGTAATCCGGCTAAATTTGGGCTGTATTGAGCTTGGATGAGGTGAATGACTCGCTGACGGAATTGACTATAGTAGCCAGTATGGTAAGGGATTCCATATTCTGGGCTGACTAAGACGGAACGCTGAGAAAATGTTGGCAGGTTATCCGCTTCTTCAGCTAGGGAGGCAATAAGGGTATCTTTAGGTTGTTGGGCGAAAAACTGATAAAGGGCTGGTACTTCACCGACTTTATATTGTGTTCTTGGGAAATTTTTTATTAAGCTTGGATACAGTGCTAAAACTATCGCTAGTAATAGAGTTGTTCCAAGTGCAAGAACTTGTCTTTTTTGCCATCTTGGTTGTCTTTGCTGTTGCGCCCAATACAACAGGGCATCTAACATGAGGGTTAATGCGATCGCCGCCGATAGCGCTAGCACAATTTGCAAGCTATGTTGTGTATAACGGCTCGGTAGATGGAGCTTGAATAGCAAAGCATGAGCTGCAAAAAATAGACCAATTGATGCGATAATTAGCTGAATTAAAACGATACTTTCGTTACTCAGTTGCCTTACTAAGGGGAATCTAGAAGGATATCGCAGCAATATTGGTAACAATAAACTAGCACTAAGGGTTACTGGAGTAAGTAGCATTTCTGGAAATATGCCACTGCGCCCTCCCAACCAAAACCTCCAAGGATTATCACGGAAAAAGCTTGCTCGTCCCTTTGACCAAAATTCTGGTAGTGTCTTCGCTTCAGCTACACTAATCACTGGTTCAAATTGAGACGTTGTTAGGGCAAAGGGTAAGAGTACAAGTATCGCTACTCCTAAACCAGCCGCACAGAACCGATAATCACTTCGGTGCCGAGAAAATCTGATTTCCCCCTGTTCCCAGCGCAATAAGCGTAGTACTAGAACTCCCACCGAGATGAAAACGCACTGAGGGTAAAAAAGACCCTGCAAAGCAATTACAGCCATACAAGGGAGTAAGAAATCAGTTAAACACGATCGCTTCCTATCTTGCTGCAATAAATAGTACAAGAAGGCAAGAAGTAGTGGATAGATAAATGCTCTAGGAGTGGCTGAAACTAAGTCTTCTTTGCACCAAAGATTTTGGTTTAATACTAGAGAAGCAATAAAACCTGCCATTGGGACAGGTAAAATTTCTAAGCAAACACCAAAACAGTACCCAGTCGTTACTAAATCCAGGACAACTGGCAAGAACTTACTAAAAAGAATTGGGTCAATACCTATAGCTGCAAATAACTGATATAGAGTGGTATAACCCCAAGGAGCAACAGATTGAAAATAATCAGCAATTAAATCATTCGGGAACAACTCAGAGTCTAAAAACCGACGCATCCAAAATACGTGCTGTCGTGCATCATCCTGCACAACATATTCACTACTGAAGGCTTGTTGCAGCCACATAGTGCTATAAACCGCTGCAAAAGCCAGACTTAAACTAAACCAAAAGATGACTTGTGACTTGGAGGCTTTTGGGACTGGAGTGGTGAGAAATTGGCGTAAGTATCGGCTCAGCATAGCACCCGTGGTGTTTATAAAGCGATCGCATGATTTCTACCGCTTCACTAACTTCGTGGAGGAGTACTCCTTCACGTTTTGAGAATCAACTTCAAGTCGGCGGAGTCTTAGCTGGACATCTTCTAGCATCTTACGATTCACTGCCATTAAATCAGCGACTAACCCAAACATCCACAATTGAAAACCAATCAAAATGAGAATTGCCGCCAAAATCAGACTCGGAACATGAGCTTTTGGAGTACCACTCAAGAACAAGATTAACCAGCGAACACCAAGCAGCGAACCTAAACTAAAAGGAATCGTACCCAAGATTACAAAGAATCTCAAGGGCTTATAGGTCATGAAGATTCGCAGGATTGTCAAAAGCGATCGCTTTACATAAGATGGGATACTCTTGACTAAACGCGAAGGTCGTAAATACCGATTAGTTCGGATTGGCACAGATGTAATGACCATGCCTTTTTGTCCGGCTTGAATAATAGTTTCTAAGGTATAGGTATATTCATTAAATACATTTAACCGTAGCGCTGCCTCACGACTGATTGCTCGGAAGCCACTAGGCGCATCGAGAATCTTTGTATTACTAGCCATCCGCACAACCAAACTACCTAACTTTTGTAGGAACTTTTTCGTAGGAGAAAAATGCTTGATTTGTTGAATTGGTCGTGCGCCAACAACAATCTCAGCCCTACCCGATAAAATCGGTTCAATTAGTTTTGGAATATCATCAGCACAATACTGATTATCGGCATCGGTATTAACAATAATATCAGCGTTAGCTTTCAAACAAGCTTCTATTCCCGCCATGAAGGCTTTCGCAAGTCCCTGATTATGTTCAAAATTGACGATGTGATCAACACCGTGAGCTTGAGCCACTTCCACGGTTTTATCAATGCTGCCATCGTTGATAATCAACCACTCTACAGTATCTACACCTGGCAGCTCACGCGGGAGTTCAGAAAGGGTAACTTCCAGGCTTCCTTCTTCGTTGTAACAGGGGATTTGGATGATGAGTTTCGTCAAGTCACTTTACTCCAATTCAAGATTTAAGAGGGATATCAATGGGTGGATTATATTGAAATTCACGATTCACTAAGCATTGTTGAGTCCAATTTTGGTAGGCTTCCCCTAAGCGGCTCTCAACTAGCCGCGAACTGAGTCAATTTAACCATCAAACCGATTACCTTGAGTGTGTGATGTATGGATTATCTTTAGGTTGGTGCCAATGAAGGGGGTAAAGCGCCAGACCTACAAACCAGCTCCTTTACCTTTACCTTAAAAGTTTACTTTTGTCAAAATATGTTTTCAAAGATTTTTGAAAACATAAGCAACTGAAGTAAGCTAAAACACTTTTTAAAGTGTCTGTCTGTGGTATTCAGAGAATAATGTTCCCTAATTTGATGTTTGGTAAAACTGTGAACAAATCTTCCAGTTTTTTTTCGAGCTGCATCTACTCTTGGAAAGGTATCAGTAGCTGGCTGAGTAAGAGAGAAAATTTCTTTTTTGTGCTACTGATAGTTATTCATCTATTGCCGATCTGGTTTTTTAATTACTTTCCTTCACAAGATGGACCGGCACACCTTCACAGTGCTAGCGTTCTCCGTGGGTATTATTTCCCTGAACATTCTGCTTTCAGGGAGTATTATTTACTCAACAAAAACCTTACTCCAAACTGGTTTACCCATCTTTCCTTAGCAGGACTGATGTATATTGTGCCACCACTTATTGCCCAGAAGCTTCTCTTGAGTGGCTATATCATCCTCTTGCCCATCTCAATCCGCTATGCGCTGTACGCGGTTCGTCCAGATGCAGTATTTCTTGCATTTCTGGCGTTTCCGTTTATTTACAACTATGTGCTTCACATGGGCTTTTACAACTTCTCGTACAGCATGGCGATGTTTTTTTTTGTCGTTGGTTACTGGCTGAAGCACCAGAACCACTTCACGTTTCGTAGGGTAATTACCTTAAGTGTTCTCTCACTATTGCTCTACTTCTGCCATTTATTCTCGTTGGTAACGGCGTATATAGCGATCGCATTTTTAACGGTATGGTTGACGATTCTCGAGCTCGCGCCACAGGTACGTCAGCAGAAATTTAATTGGCGATCATTTGCTCAAGTGCTGCGTATGCGAGTACTTGTACCACTCTGTGCATTTTTGCCGACACTCATCCTTGTTGTGATGTTTCTCGCTCGGAAGTCAACAGTCAACTCCGACATTGACACGTCTAGATTGACTTGGAAACATATATTTTATCTGCTTAGCCTCCACTCACTCGTCTCCTTTCAGAAACCGGAGTTTTTGTTATCCATAGCGCTAGCAGGTTTGTTTGCAGCGACTTGTTTATATGTTCTCATCACCAAACTAGCTCATCGTCAGATAAATGTCTGGGATGGCTTTCTCTTGGTTGTTGTTGCCTACGTCCTCATGTACTGTATTGCACCCGATAAGATGTCTGGCGGCGGTAATATCAAGCAGCGACTGCTGTTTTATCCGTTTTTTATCCTAATTCTCTGGTTTGGGGCGCAGTCGTACCACTGGATTGTCAAGCAAAGAATCCAGCTAGTTGCTGTGGCAATTACTTTAATGCTGCTTGGAGTCCACACAATACAGTATGCAGAGCTGAACAGCTACTTAGAAGAGTACGTCTCAGGTATGCACCTGATTGAGCCAAATACGACTCTTCTCCCTCTCTCCTTCTCCAATACTGGACACGCGCCCGACGGAAAGGTTCTATCACGCCGGGTTAAACCTTTTTGGCACGTTTCGGGATACATTGCGGCACAAAAACACGTTGTTGTTCTCAATAATTACCAAGCGGCGTTAGACTATTTCCCAATTGCTTACCGTTCTGAGACTAGCCCCTTTCTACATATTGGTATCGAGAATTATCCGAGCAAAGGTAACTGGGGGATCGAAGCTGAGCCTCCTAGGGTAGACTTCCTCAACTATCCCCAACGGACAGGAGGACATGTAGATTATGTGCTGATTTGGCAAGTCCTTGAGGGACATCGTACTCTTGAAAACACGAAGTCTATCTTCAAACAACTAGAGGAGGGATACGATCTCATTTACACCTCTCCACAAAGGGGATTGATGCAGTTATACCGTCGTAAGGATTGGGGTAGGAAAACGGAGGAAGTTGGGGGTTCTGAACTGTAGCATCCCAGTTGATAGCCACCAGATTGCTTTAGGATTGTTCTGAACCTAGATAAGGTTCCAACTTTCACTAGGAGCGAGAGCAATGTGGCAAGACAATTGGACGCAAGGATGTTGGCATAGTAGTAGACCAAAAAAAGGTGTGGGATATCGCTTTCAGAGGCTGGGAACGTTCAGCGTTGTCAGCGTGGCAATGATTATCGCGATGTCTTCTGTGAGACAAACTAGTGCGATCACCTTTCCTTTAAAAGAGCAGTTGCCTAACGCCTCAACATCTCTGGCACAAACACCTATACCTTCTCTAACCCTACCCCCGGCGATCTTTCCGACAAATCAAGCCCCCGGCGTTAGCGTTCCTCCCCTGCAACAACCGATTCCTGCTGAAACCCTTCCAGCCGTTACACCTGCTCAACCACCTGAGCTTCCACCCGCAAATGTATCTCCTACTCCTAATTCATCCCCAGTTATTGAATTTGGTCAGCCATTGCCAGAGAAAACAACATCGACTGAACCAGCATTTATACCTCAAAGCGGCATACCAACCCTTGAGCCAGCAGCCGCTTTTATGTCGCAGGAGTCAACGGAGACTGATGTAAATCCAGAAATTCTATTACCCAGTGGCACTCAGCTAAGTCTGCGCTATCCCGGCGAAAAGGTTCTCAATCTTCAAGCCTATCAGTTACGGCAGGAAGTGTTGCTACTTCAGGAGGACTTGCGCGATCGCAATAATCAAGTCATTGCCTCGGCTGGGACACCAGTTATTGGATACTTTGAAACGAGTAGTACAGGCAGTCGCTTCATTGCAAAAGCAATAGTACTCCGTGGAAGTAATCTTCCCTTTGAAGCTCAATCCGATAATCTCGAAGTCACTCCTCCTGAAGAAACTACCACCAACCAGAGTCTTCGCCAACCGGGTACAACAATTCAGCCAGGTCAAATTTTACAAGTTCAGCTACAGTCCGATTGGCGTTTCTCAGCGATTAGTAATTAAGGTAATTCCTTGGCTTAGAAATCCTCTGTTTCTGGTCGTGGACCAACTGTGCCAGGTTGATTGAAGAAGGTATTACCCGCGTCATTGTTTTGATAGATGCAGGCAATTTTTGGTGAACCTTCTAATGCCCCAGTGAAGCCAAACGTATTCATGCGGTTCTTACATTCGCGCACCTGCTCAGAGGTAACGAGTTTCCTTTGCTCCAGAATTGACCAGTTGTTCTTACGCAAGACACAGCCCGGTTGCATATTAGGCTGGGTAACGTAGACGCTAAAGGGACTCATCGTCACATAGACACGCATATCTGTAACCATCGCACTTGCTCCATACTGAACACAAAGCTCAGCATTTGGTGCACTGCGGTCGATGGCTTCACGGGTTACCAAATTCTGTGGGTTTGAACTCGCTGTGGAAGCAAACGCAATGCCTATCCCAACCCCCAGCGCCAGGACGGCACCCAAAATTGCCATGTAAGTGAAGTTGAAATCAAATAAAGGGGGTTTGGAAGCTGGGGCTTTTTCTCTAGGACTAGGAATAGTTGTGGATCTGGATTTACGTTTCATCGTTAGCTTACGTCAACTTTAGGAGAATTAGCAGGGAGTAGTTTCAACTGCCCTCCTTATCCCAGTATGCCTATAGATATCTTATTCTGGTTAGGGAAAACGGGAAGGTTTAAAGGGAAAGGAATAAATTTTCCTTATTCCCTACCGCTATTGCTTTGGCACACCAGAAGGCGCAATCCCTAATATTTTGCTAAGCGTTGCTGTGCTTGCATTGGGATGCCAGTTACCCCTGCCTGCTCAAGTAGTACTAGGAAATCTTCTCGGATAGATGAGTTAGTGGAGTAAGACGCTTGGGCAGCAATGAGCGTGTCGATCGCATCGTACCAAAGTCCAGCTTCAGCATAGGCTAAGGCGCGATCGCGTTCTGTTGTCGCTGTTGCTAGCTGTTGCTCTAGTGCTGGCGTACTAGGCACACGCTTAATCCAACTTTGAGCAAAGGTGTCGTTAGAGCGTCGATCTGCATTACAAATTAAGGTTACAGACCAACGGTACTCTTTGCCAGGAACGAGTTCCGGCAGATTCTTTGGCATTTCTAGCTGAACAATACCAGCCTTTTGTAGCTGTAGCTGTTTTACAAAGATTGGCTCGGCAACGCCTGATTCCACTAAGGCAAATTCCAAAGGTTCCGATGGCACAGTGGAGACATACCAAGAGAACGTTGGATGACCTGACAAGGTTTCTGCTGTGTGGTCGTTGGGAACAACTAGTGCTAGTTCCACCGCCTGAGACCCAGTACAGCCTCGCGAACCTGCTCCTTGGGTTCGTCTGGGCATTCCCCGCTGAGGCGGGACATAACTAAAATTTGCTTGGGTTTGTGCAGGAATTGCTAAAGCAGGGCTTGTTAATAGGTTTAAGCTACCATCTAGCCAACTGGTCACTGGCATCAAGACGATTGATGCAGTCGCTGTGACCACACTTATCAATAGGCGGAAATTCACCATGATAGTAGGCGCAGTATTTAAAGTTTTTTAATATTCAGTAGAGCGCCCTGATTTCTCTAAAACTTAATGAAATGTACACGAGCAATAGTAAGTATGTACTTATCTATTACTACCCTTTAAGAATAAGAGAATCTTTAGGAAGAGACCTCTCTATTTAGAGAGAGAAACTGCCTAAATATTTCTTAAAACTTATACTTTTCATTAAACATTGGTGATGGAAGTAGTGAATAGGAGCGAAGCGTAGTCGGGTGAAGGCAGAAATCTCAGGAGCTACAACTAGAGTGAGAATTGCAATTTATTAAATCACGTTCCTTAAGGATAAATCCCCAAGATTGTTATTCTGTCAAGCTAAAAGACAAGCTACTGGAAAGATGAGATATTCCAGGAAGAAGAGTTTCCAGATGAATTGGTAAAACTGCGCGATCGCACTTTTATCCTGCAAATCAACACTGAGGCTACGCCACCACAGTAAACCTAACGCCAGTAGGTTCGTAACCACCAGAAAAATTGGGTTCACCGAAGGTAGGATTAGTAACGCGGCAAGTATCATAGCCAGGTAGCATACCGTAATTACCCAACGGGCAAGGTTAAAGACAACTGGCTTACCGAGCTGGATCGTAAACGTGGTGATGTTGTACTGTTTATCGCCTTCCATATCGGGGATGTCCTTGAAAATCGCGATCGCAAACGTAAAGACCACAATAAACAGCGTTAATGCCCAAACTGGTGCAGGTGGAAAAACAACATTCCCAGATAGACGGTCACTAAAGTGCAAAAACAGCCCTAAATTAACAATTGCGCCCCGCACAGTGTAAATACAAAAACTAGCCCAGAAAGGAAATCGCTTCAAGCGTATTGGCGGCAAAGAATAAGCTGTTCCTAGCGCTAAACTGATGCTCACCATTAAGAGCAACCACAAACCGAGTAATCCTGCTAATAGCAAGGCTAAGATGCCAAGAATCCCTACAATCAGTTGAGCTTGTCGCCTCGAAAACTCACCTGCCGCAATAGGGAGATGCGGTTTATTAATCCGGTCAATCTCCACATCTTCTAATTGATTCAGCCCGACAATATAAACGTTGCCGCACAAGCAAGCAATCCAAGCGCCCACTAATTGCTCTAAACTCACTACTGTGAAGTGGCTGCCAGTAGTGGCTATGGCAATCACATACAAGGCAAAAACACTTAAGCTGGTGCCGATAATCGTGTGAGGACGCGAGAATTTCCAAAAGGAATAGAGCCATTCAGCTGGCTGCTTAAACGGGGTGATTTGGGAACGGGTTGACGTTTGGGGAGAAATCTGGCTCATTCTTGAGATTAAGACGGAATAGACCAGAAAGATCTTACTCCCTAGCTCCCCCTTCGCTCTAGCTAGGATTTTTAAGCGATGCTCTTAACGTTAGTGCAGTAGGAGGTGATCATCCGATGGATTCCCTGAATGGTCAGTATCGTGATGTCAATGTTAAGGAAGTTTTGTTGGCACAGGCTAGCGCCTCGCTTTGCTGCTTCGCACCATGCTTTGCAAACGCTAACGCTGGTGCCGAAGGCAATCGCACCTAAAGTTATACTGAATAGACATTCTTCACGACATAGGGAGTTTGATGCCTACCGACGCGCAACTGAGGTGTTTGTATCGAATTGGCTACCAGTTGACATATATGCTGTTTCAGCCCATCCACCTTATTTGCATCGACGGTCGAACTCAGAATTTATATATCTTGGCAGGGCAGAACGAGGAAATCGAGGCAAGAAATTACTCCAAGTGGAGAGGTGCTGTAATGAGTCAAGTTGACTACACGGCTATGTCTTACAAAGAGTTAAGGCGGTACTTTCTCAAGCATCGAGAAGATCAAGCTGCTTTTCAGGCTTATCTGTCAAGGCGTCGAGAGCGATCGCGCCCAGTCATTACAAGAGTTGATGACCCAGATTTCGATAACAAAATTCAAACAGCAATCCGTCAGCAACTAGCGGAGCATCGAAGTTAGCACAGTAGTAGCCTCTTAAGCTGAGGAAGGCTTTGTGTGTGATCGCATTCCACACACTAACAAGCGCGATCGCATTCCCCACACCAACAAGCGCGATGACATCCCCTCCCTCAGCCCGTCTATTAGTCTTTGCGGCAGTATTTGTGTTTGCTCTTGAGGCAGGTATTGGCTGTGAGAGATTATCGAAATTTTTCCATCTGTTGCGCCTGCAACAACATATTGGCGTATCTCCGAGTGCCCTACGTCAGTTAAGAACCCGCATGGAAGAGAAAATTCTAGAGTATCAACTACATGTTCAATCTCAATTGAAACAAGACGGTCGCGAAGTAGAACTTTGTGCGGCAGCCGATGAAAAGTTTTTTGACCAAGTTGTTCTAGTGATGCTGGATTTACCTTCCGGCTATATTTTAGTTGAGGAGTTAACAGAGAATCGACAGTATCCGACTTGGCAGCTTTCTACTCAACAAGCTCTACAAGACTTCGGCTTCAAGGTCAAGTATTTCGTGAGCGACCGAGCCAAAGCTTTAGTAAAACTCGCCCTAAATGACCTAGGATGTCCCAGCATTGCTGACTTATTCCATGCTCTGTTTGAATTAAGTAAGAGCCTGGGTTGGGAACTCAATTGTTTAGCTAGTCGAATTGAAAAGCAACTCCAACTTGCTCGCTCTAATCACCAGTCAACCGAGCTGATTAAACAATTAGAAACTGAACAATCTCTGTTGCAAAGCTCAAATCGAACTTACCAGGATTGTTCTCATCGTATCAGTACTTCTTTACATCCTTTTGCTCTAGCTGATAGTTCTCCTCAAAGCAGCCTTCAAGTTAAAACCCTTCTGTTGAGAGAGGTTGATCAGCTTAAAGCTTTAAAGCAAGCTCATCGCTTGAAAGACCAGCGCGATAGTATTAATAAGTTCGCACGCCAAGTTCAAGAGCTATCTGCTGTGGTAGATATTTGGTGGTCATGGATTGATGGCTGTTTAGGGTCATATCAACTTGAATCTTCTCGTTTAGATTGGATTAAAAAGCAGTTACTGCCTGCTGTTTACTGGCAACAACAGGTGCGACGAACTAAAACTGGAACTCTCAAAAGAACCTATCAGCTTGCTTATCAACAGGCATGGGAGGCTTTGATGCATCATCCAGCTACAGCCACCGTCAGTCATACTAATTTACAGCAATGGTTAAATTGGGCGAGTTGGATGGTGAGTAAATTCCAACGCAGTTCTTCTCCTGTGGAAGGTCGCAATGGTTATCTATCTCAGGTTTATCACAATCGTCGCGGCTTATCCTTAAGACGACTAAAAATCATGACACTCATCCATAATTTTCACATCAAGCGTTGTGATGGCACGACAGCAGCTGAGCGTTTATTTGGAAAAACATTTCCCGATCTATTCCAATGGGTTGTCTCTCAAATGGGAGAGCTACCAACACCTAGAAAGCCAAGAAAACCCCTTTTGGAAACAACAGTTGGTTTACCTACTGTCCCATCTGAATTTCACCTTTGTTAGCTTTAAAATCTTTTCAATGTATGAACTGGTTTCCAGTTCCCGGTTCTACCTGATGTAGCGGAAGGCTCTACTGGTTTCCTGCCTTTGATGGCATCACAATATCTTAATTTCTAGGGTCTGTCTGGTTTCTTAATTCGCGACCATGTGTCGCGAACTAAGCCCTCACTCCTTCTCGGCTTTTTTCTTAATCTTGTCCCGCCTTAAGTTGGTAGCCGCTCAATCAATCGTTTAATTTGAGGGAGCGAGAACCTAATTTGTCTTTCGCCTGTTTCGTGACGTCTGATTGTTCTGCTTGTTGTTCCTAGCTCAGTCGCTAATTCTTCCTGCGTCATTCCCAGTCGTTCGCGTAACTGTTTAAGAGTTGCCAATTCAGGGTTGCTATTTGAGTTTGTATCGTTTACCATTTTCCCCTAGTAACCGGACACTTGTTCCGGTGGTAGACAATAAAAATGACGGGGAAACTTTATTAGGAAGTCTCTACCCTTCCTGTTTCCCTGTCTTCTATGGGTAGTTTCTCACACGGAGCATGTTGCCCTCATGCTAAAGCATGGGGCTATACAAACTATGTCCGCCTACGCGGACTCAACGTTTTGCAAGGGTTTGAACCCGCGCTGGCGGGTTTCGTTTGTGTAGCCGCGATTTCAATCGCCTTGTGCGTCTAGTTTGAGAAAGCCTTCCATAGATAACAGGCGATTCCCTTCGGGATAGCTGCGCTTCACGCATTTTTGCATTTATCGCATTTTTGCAGATCGCCCTTTCTACAAATAATCACCCAAATCATACAATGAAACATTCTGAATGGCTTCGCCTCAAAACTGAGGGCGACAGGGTTGTTGCGTCTGTACGTGCCGATGGGTTCAACTGCCGCAAGCAACCGCGCCGCTTGTCTTGGTATCTTTGCAAAGGCTCCGTTTCTTACACCTTGACTTGGCTACCAGCGCCAGTGCGTGAATGGAGCTTGTTACCGAATGATGAGACTCCAGAGAGAGCGCAACTTTCAACCCAAATTCACTCTATTTTGCAGCATCGGGGTTGCGGTCGAGCAGCAGAACCATCTCCGCTTCCTAAGTATTGAAATGCTTTGTCGGAATTGTAGAATTTGTAATCATCCTTGTAGGGTTTTGTAACTTTAGGCGAATTTCATCAAGTACATTTATATAACCAGCTACCTGATATCGTTCTACAAGTACATGAACTCCGTTGTCATAAACATTTATTATTTCTGCCACTAAACCTCCACCAACTTGAGTAAGTTCCTCTCGAACTTCTTTGGTAGATTCTCTTACTAAAACTGCATCATACGTTTCTAAATTTGAGGGATTATCAACTGGCTCGATCCTAAAATTAGCGAAAGTATAAATCCTATGGTTATATTTGTAGTTGCCTAGGTTTGCCTCATTATTATGATGATACAAGGTCTTACAACCAGGCATTACTAAATTCAATAAATACATAAAGTTTGAAAAATTAATTCTACATTATAAAATTATGCTTTCTAACGCTTACTTATGTGTAAGATAGTAAACCCAATAATTTCGTCTTGCTCATCATATCTAATAATTAGGTCATTATCAGCATACTCACTATCAGCAGCAGGTTTAGTTGTGTCTCCAAAATTAATGTACATTACGTCTGCTTCAGAATCGTAATCTACTTGAAAATCTATTTTTGGAATTTTTTTTACAAAGGTAACTAATTCTAATAAGTATTCCTGAATATCAATGTTGGTCACAGCGGCCATACCCTGTTCCTCCTTTTCAAAGAATTAATTCTTGGGGTCGCATATGCAGTAATAATAAAACCATCTTCCTCAAGTTCTCGATAGACAACGACAAGCCATTTTCCAGATTCTAGTTCTGTTACTGCTAGAAGTTCTTTTTCACCTCCTTCAAAGATAGATTGAGGATTAGCAACAGTTTCTAGAATCTTCTGTCTTTGGTCAATTACTTCTGGATGCCCTCTGATGATATGCTCCCAACGTTCGTCTGTTAACCGGATGGGGATGTTTTTAATAGATTTAACAATAGAAGTCACCGTGCTTTTACCTTTGAGTTGCACAGTATTTAGCGTTAAGTATAGCAACTGATGTTCTAGACTGAAAAAACAAGAATCCAGTTATAGAAAGGGAACATACGATGCGACTGTCTAATATGCTTTTCGTCACCCTGCGGGAAGATCCAGCAGAAGCGGAAATCCCCAGTCATAAACTACTAGTTCGTGCAGGCTACATTCGTCGCATCGGTAGCGGGATTTACGCCTATCTCCCCTTGATGTGGCGCGTACTGCAAAAAGTCTCCCAAATCGTGCGCGAAGAGATGAATGCTACAGGTGCCCAAGAGTGTCTGCTTCCCCAGTTGCAACCCGCTGACTTATGGCGTGAGTCGGAACGCTGGGATACCTACACCAAAGCTGAGGGTATCATGTTTGCCCTCAAAGACCGCCAAGACCGGGAATTGGGACTTGGACCCACCCATGAAGAAGTCATCACGACGATCGCTCGTGATATGATTCGCTCCTATCGGCAACTACCGATAAACCTGTATCAGATTCAAACCAAGTTCCGGGATGAAATTCGACCCCGGTTTGGACTGATGCGCGGACGAGAATTCATCATGAAAGATGCCTACTCCTTCGATGTAGATCCCGAAGGTTTGGAGCAGAGTTATCAGAAGATGAATCAGGCTTATCACAATATGTTCCGCCGCAGTGGTCTAGCGTTTAGAGCCGTTGAAGCTGACTCCGGCGCGATTGGGGGTTCCCGCTCTCAAGAGTTTATGATTCTGGCAGATGCAGGGGAAGATGAAGTTCTCTACACCGAAGATGGCAAGTACTCCGCCAACACAGAAAAAGCTGTTTCATTACCCCCTGATGCTGAACCTTCGCCATTCACCACGTATGAAAAACGCGAAACGCCTAACACCCCAACAATCGAAACCGTCTGTCAATTCTTAAAATGCTCTCCCACCAATGTTTTGAAGAATGTCTTGTATCAGGTGGTCTATGACAACGGCATGACGGTGTTGGTACTAGTCAGCATCCGAGGCGATCAGGATGTGAACGAAGTGAAGTTATTCAATGAGATAACAGCAGCAGCAGAGCAATACAATGCCAAAACAGTCATAGCGCTTACTGTACCGGATGCAAATAGTCAGCAAAAATGGGCATCTAAACCACTTCCCTTGGGCTATATTGCACCTGATATTAGCGATGATTACATCAGTCCTAGTAAAGAAGTTGCGCCTCAGATCTTGCGCTTGGTCGATAAAACGGCGGTTGAGCTGAAAAACTTCCTCACGGGGGCAAATGAGTCAGGCTATCACGTTGTCGGCGCAAACTGGGGTGAGCAATTCCAGTTGCCACGGGTAGTGGATGTGCGTAAGGCAAAGGCAGGCGATCGCGCAATTCATGACCCCAGCCAAACTCTGCAAAGCGCACGCGGCATCGAAGCTGGACACATCTTCCAATTGGGGACAAAGTATTCCCAATCAATGGGGGCAACCTATACCAGTGAGTCAGGAGAAGAACTTCCCTTCTATATGGGTTGTTACGGTGTCGGCGTGTCGCGTGTTGCACAGGCAGCCGTAGAACAGTCTTATGACAAAGATGGGATTATCTGGCCCGTTGCGATCGCACCTTACCATGCGATCATCTCAGTTCCAAACGTTGGAGACGCTGACCAAATGGCAGCAGCCCAAAAACTCTATACTCAACTCAATGAGGCAGGTATCGAAACCTTATTCGATGACCGCAACGAACGGGCAGGTGTAAAGTTCAAAGATGCGGACTTAATCGGGATTCCATACCGGATTGTGACAGGGCGATCGCTTAAAGAAGGTAAAGTGGAAGTCGTCGAACGGGCAACCAAAAAGTCTCAGGACATTGCCATTGACGAAGTAATGCCTACCCTCAAGCAGTGGATTGACACCGCTTTGAAAGCTTAGAGCCTGACAAACTTATGGAATTTCTGACCATCCTCCTATCTGGTTTACTCGCTGGTGTCTCTCCCGTTGGTCTAGTCATCGACAAGGTGATCGAAAGTAACTTCCGTTCCCGCTTGAACAAAGTGGAGCAATTGCAAGTCCGGGTTGACAACACTCCTAGTTACCAAGCTTTGCAAGGTAAGGTGGAGAAAGTGCGAATTGCTGGTAGAGGGTTGTGGGTGACGCCGAATGTTCGGATTGAGGCGTTGGAGATGGAAACTGACCCGATTAACATCGACTTCCAGCGTCTTCGACGGGGTAATGAGGAATCACCAAGAGCCTCTTTCCTGCAACCTGTACAGGCTGGGTTGCGTTTAGTGTTAGCCGAAGCAGATCTCAACCAGACTCTACAATCTCCTACTGTAACCGCTCGATTGCGAGCGATTGCGGGTCAGCTTCTGGGGGGTTCAGCCGAGCGGTATGAATTTCTCAACCCACGGGTGGATTTGCTAGATAATGACCGTATCCGTTTTCAGGTCGAAGTGCAGGAAACGAATGCTGAGTTATTAGCTATCACCGTTGAGTCAGGGCTGAACATCATTGCTGGGCGCAGCTTACAACTGATTGAGCCATCCGTTTCAATCAATGGAAGAGTCCTCCCCCCTCAGTTAGTTGGCGGGTTTGCTGGAGGTATCGGTAACCGCTTTAATCTCCGTACCTTGGAAGATGCAGGCATCACAGCACGACTTTTAGAATTAGACATCAATGCTGACGAGTTAGAGCTAGCCGCATTTGTCCGAGTTGACCCACCAAGTCAATAATTTGCATCGACTATAGGAGTGCATCATCCGTAAAAGCATCCGGTTTACCTGTAGTTACCTGTTTACGCCCATCCTCTTTAATTCTCATGGAGGGTTCTTGATATGCAAGACCAACACCAACAAGAAGTTCGTCGCGTTCCTTTGGGACTCGTTGCTGGTCTTTCTGCCGCGCTATTAACGGCAGGAGGGGGGGCAGCTTGGATAGCGTGGAATTCGTTCATGTCTTCCCAGATACCACCAGCCCCAACAACTCCTAAGTCCTCTCAGGCATTACAGCCAACGGCAGAGGAAAAAGTCCAGGTCTATTGGCTTAATGATGTCAACAACAGAATTGAAGTCGTTCCCAGTTCGATAATGCTAGAGAAAGTTGACAAGCCAAGTGAAATTTTAGAGGGTGCGTTTAAAAGCTTATTGAGTGGTCCTGCTGACCCAGCTTTGACTACAACCATTCCTAAGGGCACGGAACTTCGGGGTGTTGCTCTGGAAGCTGATGGCGTGCATGTAGATTTGTCAAAGGAATTTACGGCTGGCGGTGGCAGCGCTTCAATGACAGGTCGTGTGGCACAAATTCTTTATACAGCCAGTAGTTTAGACCCAGCATCTAAGGTATGGATTGAGGTGGAGGGGAAACCACTGGAGGTGCTAGGGGGCGAAGGGATAGTCCTTGACCAGCCACTGACTCGCGAAAACTTTGAGGAAGACTTTGCGCTTTAACATCTTTCAAGTCAGGTTCGTCTAGTGTGAACAAGAAAAGGCAAAGGGCAGAGCGAATTTATCCCAATGCCTTCTTCACGAGTCATCTGGAACTGATAGGGAGGAAGGCTCTCAATCCCCATCTGAAGAATACATAAACGCCCTCTGCCTCCTGCCTTCTTCAATTGCTACAGCGTTAAAGGGAGATGCGTTGCACAACTGTGGGATGAGCGTGTTGTAGGAGGAGTCCCCCTACCGTTTTCTCCCTTTGATGTGCAACGCTTGGTTTTTTGTTGATTTATGCCGCTTGCTGGGATGGAGTCGAGCTGAAGACAATGTGATGCTGGGAGTCAAATGTAATTTTCCCTTGCTTCTGTAACTTGCTTAGCTCTCGCGTAACCGTGACTCTGGTAGTGCAGCAGGCATCGGCAAGCTCTTGATGCGTGAGGCGAACACTTAAACGAGTGCCTTGTGCCAGTCTTTGACCAAATTCCTGTTTTAACCACAGCAACAGATAGTACAAACGATCTTTCACTTGTCGCTTTCCTGCGATCGCGAGTAGCGATTCTGTCTGCCGGACGCGATCGCTTATTTGAGGTAAAAGAGACTGCGTCAGACGAGGGGAAGCGGTGATTTCTTCTAGAGAAAGGGAAACTAACTGAACATCTTGCGTTAGGGCTGTTGCTTGATAAATACTCAGAGAAGTCATCGTAGAGCCAAATGGCATCAATGGTCCTGCTAAGCCCACAAGTATCTCATCACCACTTTCGCTCATTGTGCTGAGCTTTACTATACCTTGGCAAACTAGCCAAATCTTCTGGGGTTCTAGGGAGATAAGCTCTCCTTTAGAATAACAATGCCTTGGGCGATCTTGACTAGGGTCGTAGTCATGACTTAAGAGCGCCAACTGAGCACGCTTGCGTTCGGTGATATCGCGTACTATCCAGCACAAGCGAGTTAGATTACCCTGTGCGTCTCGCACAGGCGTTACACTCAAAGCTGCGTCAAAGAACTCACCTTTACGGGGTTGCATACGCACTGTATACTCTTGCACGCGATCGCACTGCTGCAACTGAGTTAGTTTGGAACGAAACACCTGACGTTCTTGTAGTGGGATGAAGCTGACTAGCAGTTTGTCCACCAAGAATGACGGCTCAATGTTGAACAGTTCAGCCGCCGCATGGTTAGCTTCCTGAATCTTCCCATGTGCGTCACTCACCAGGTACGCATTCGGCATGAAATCAAACAGACTTTGGTAACGCTGCCGTTCCACTTCGATTCGCGATCGCGTAGCTGCGAGTTCCTCAGTCTGCTGAACTAGTTTCTCTGCGGCTAGTTCTAGTGCTTCTGAAGCTGTGCCAAGTTCCTTGAAGGCTACAGGCAACAGCAAATTGGGTTCCGGCAGTACTGAGGCATTCGCATCTCGATACAACTGGGCTAAACGCCCGTGGAGTGACTGTACCTGCTGGGTAAATGTATCTACGTTCATCTTAAGCTGACACTACCTATCTGGATGGACTTGAACTCGACCTGAAAAACAGACTTAAACCTAAGTCAAGCAGAGCTATGAGAATCAAGGAAAATATCATATTCTCCTTGAAAAGCAGACCAGCTAAAGCTTCCCAAGCTCACATTTAAATAGTAAGAAACTACGTCAAGGAAATCAGTACGCTCTCGTACTCATCAATATTCTTTGAACACTAGCACGTTTTTAGGGAGCTGGATTTTAATTTTTAGATTGCTCTAGTGCGTTGCAAGTTCTGGACTCTGCCACTGTCAACATCAGTAAAGCCCCGCTTTCGGCTGTTCTTGAGAAGCGGGGTTTTTGTATGGCTCTAGGTTGGTTTAAAAGAAGTAATAAGCTCATAGATCATGAAAGCTAAGAGCTTGATATCCTGTCAACAGCAATGTCCGTGTTACTTAACAATTGCTATAAATAAAGTTTATTACCTTTGTTATACAGACTCTTCTATCTAAAGAGGTCTATTTCTGTACTTAGAAAGGCTTAAACAAGATAAAGTAACTGCGTGTTTAACGCTACATCATGCCTTTTATGTTGTCGTCTATGGCTGATTCCAATTGGCAGTAACAAGGATTTTTGTATGGCGAAGGTCGTCATTTGTGTCAACTTAACGTCAACTTGGCGGTTATAGACAATTTTCTTCGGCTTCCCGCACGGTAACGGTAGCTACATAAACAAGGCACCTGCTCCAAGTCGGCTTCAAAAACTTTTGTGCGTTATTAATCTTTGTTCGCTAAACTGAAGTCACGGAAATGACGGGCTTGCTGTTCAATTCGTGTTGCAAGGCGATCGCAAACTAAATTACATAGCTCAAAAATTAACTCATCTTCTACTTTGTAATAAGCCGATGTTCCTTCGGAACGGCGACTAAGGATGCCAGCTTGTAGCATCACTTTGAGGTGTTTTGAGACATTAGCCTGACTCGTCGCGGTTGCCTCTACCAACTCCTGTACACATTTTTCGCCTTCACGGAGCAAATTTAAAATCCGCAGACGCATTGGCTCACTCAAGATACTGAAATACTCAGCGACTTGTTGTACTACCTCGTGTGGTACAGAGTTTACTGTTGGCATCGGTACAACCCGAACTAAGTGATCCCCAAATTTTAGCAGCTATTTTATTAATGACGATAGAGTCATTATTAACCAGGGTTAATTCGCATTAATGGTTGACCATACTCAACAGGTTCACCATTCTTCACCAAAATCTCCATCACCTGCCCTGATATCTCCGCTTCAATTTCATTCATCAGCTTCATCGCTTCGATGATGCAAACAGTTTGACCATTACGGATGCGATCGCCAACTTCAACAAAAGGCGCTTCATCAGGACTAGGCGATCGGTAGAATGTACCAACCATCGGCGACTTAACTTCTTCCCATTTTGGGTCTACCACCGAAGGCGTTGCTGCCGCTGATGCTGCCTCCCGGATTACTACCTCTGGAGGAGGAGCGGGTGGACTAGGCATGACTACTGAGTCGGCGGGAGCCACTACAAAACTGGGAGCCGCGTTGCTACCCGTACTACCTATTGGATCAGTAACAGTCGTTGTGCGACTCCCTTTACGAACAGTCAGTTCAAAGTCAGCACTTTTTAAGGTCAATTCTGTAATATCGGTCAGAGCGATCGCGGCTAGCAGGTCACGGAGTTGGTTAAAGTCTAATGGCACAATTAATCAGGGGCTAAGGACTAGAGCGTCGGGGTAAAGCAAGTCTTAAAGTAAGTGGGAAGGCGAGGAGATTTCACGCGCCAGCTTCGCCGTTCTCAACCTCGCCGCTCTTTTCTCATCAAAACAGTTTTACTCACGACCCAGATAGGAATCGTTACGGGTATCGACTTTGATGCGCTCTCCTATAGAAATAAACAAAGGAACCATTACTTGGGCACCTGTGGAAACTATTGCTGGTTTTGTGCCACCCGTTGCGGTGTCACCTTTAACACCTGGATCAGTTTCAATAACTTCCAGTACCACAGAGTTTGGCAGTTCCACTTCCAGCACTTGCTCACCCCAAGTAATTACATTAACTTCCATCCCTTCACTGAGATACTTAACGCGATCGCCAATCTGGGATGAACTCAGACTACTTTCCTCGTAGGTTTCCATATCCATAAAGACAAACTGGTCTGCTTCTTTATAGGTATGCTGCATTGTGCGCTTCTCCAGATTGGCTTGGGGAACCGTTTCCCCAGCCCGGAAGGTTCGCTCAACAACACTCCCACTCTGCACATTTTTTAGCTTGGTGCGGACAAAGGCAGAACCCTTTCCAGGCTTAACGTGGAGGAACTCCACCACCCGCCAAACAGACCCATCTAACTCAATCGTGACACCGGGGCGAAAGTCGTTACTAGAAATCATGAACCTATTTCAAAGGTCAGGACAAGACGCTCGATAACTCGCGACCGCAGGACTAGGTCTTGCTGCGAAGATAGCTATCGGCAATTTATTTTACCCCTGTTGTGGGGCATTCCCCCTAATCTGACTCAAGAAGAGGGATGGGGATATGGGGAGATAGGAGACAATACACATATACTTCGGACTTTTTCACCTCATCACCCCATATCCCGATTTATTCGCTGAGGGGCACCTGTATGGCAAGATGAGAAATAAAGTTCTTCAGGCTGTTGATGAGCCTAAAACTTTCTGGTGCAAGCCTTCGGTAGAAATGTTTATGCGACTTTCAAAAATTTTAAAGCTCGATTGGTGCCAACGCTTGGCAAAAACCAGTGTCTTGGCAGTGCTGTTGGCTACGCTCTCTCTCGGTCTAAGCGGTGCTTGGTGGGACGGTAACGACCAACCGGCTCGTGAAAGTCGCCTACCAGTAGGAAATGCGATTACAGATGGTAAGGCACTGTTGCGGTATGCGCTTCCAATTGAGAATCAACAGGCGCGGGATATGCAAGCCAGTCTAGAAGATATTGCGACCCAACTGCGGGGGAAGCGCTGGAGTTCGATTAGCCGGGATGTTACCAGAGCCGCTGTAATTTTAAGCGATCGCACCGATAAACTGCTAGCTGATATCCCAGATGAGAAAAAACCAAAAGCCGAAGCTCTAATTGCCGAACTTAATGACGGTATTGCCTCAATCCGAGAGGCGGTAGAAGCTAAGGATAAAGACAAGGTCTGGACTGAGCGGGGTAAACTCCTCAACGAAGTTGGTGAACTCGAAGAATTGATGGTCAAAGAGTTTCCCTTTGAAGTGCCTGCCGACTACAGCAATCTGCCTCAACTCAAAGGTCGCGCCACCGTGGAGATGACCAGCGACAAAGGCAATCTGACTATTGTTGTTGATGGTTACAGCGCCCCTGTTACAGCTGGTAACTTTGTAGATTTGGTTCAGCGAGGCTTCTATGACGGCTTAGAGTTCATTCGTGCTGAAGACTCCTATGTTCTGCAAATTGGTGACCCACCTGGCCCTGAAGAAGGATTTATCGACCCCGCAACAGGTCAATACCGAGCAATCCCTCTAGAAGTGCTAGTAAGGGGTGATACAGAGCCAATTTATGGCATTACCTTAGAAGATGCAGGTCGTTATCGTGACCAGCCTGTACTCCCCTTCTCTGCCTATGGTGCCGTAGCAATGGCACGTCCAGGAACTGACCCTGATGGTGGTTCTTCCCAGTTTTTCTTCTTCTTATTTGAGCCAGAACTTACCCCTGCTGGACTAAACCTCTTGGATGGTCGTTATGCAGTCTTTGGTTATGTCGTAGACGGCAAAGAAACTCTCGAAAAGCTCAAAGAGGGTGACGTAATCGAGTCCGCAAAAGTTGTAAACGGTGCTGAGAATCTGGTCAAGCCGCAAGTCGCCTACAACAATTGAAGAGTGAGGCTTAACTCATCCCACGTCCTTGCTTACGTGGGATGAAAGTGTTATTTGTTGTTGGTCATTGGTTATTCGTATTCTTTAACAAACAACAAACAACTAAAGAACAAATAACAAACAACAAAGCGTTTATGCCAATTATTGATGCTCTCCTGGTGATTACACTTGCTCTTTTGGTAGGCGTGCTAATCCGTGGCAGCACCAAAAATCGGCAGCAGCAGTTAGAGGAATCCTTCAATCGTCAGCAATTGGAGGATGCATTCTACCAACTCCTGCAAGAACAAGGCAGTTGTATTTCTCTCATCGAGCTAACAGCAGCGGCAAGGGTAGATGTGCAGCAAGCGCGACAGTACTTGGAGCGACAAGTGCAATTATTTGCTGCCGTTCCAGAAGTTGACGCCGATGGCGATACGTTCTATCGCTTCCCCAAACTTCACAAGCGTTCTTCAGTTGATAAATCCACTTGAGTAGCAAAACTTAAGAGTGGGACACTAATAACTGCCCATTTTCAGAGTGGCTGTCAGGACTTACGCACTCAACCCGTTCTGCAACGGGAAGATAATGCTTTCAGCTTCTTGAACAAGGCTCAGAACAACGAGATTTCGTTTCAGTGCGGAAGTCCTAGCTGTTTTCAAGAGTTACCGGGGCTGGATGCGCCTCGACTGGATAGCCAACAGCTTTCCATGCTGCTAAACCACCTCTGATTTCAGATACGTTTTGATACCCATCTGCACGAAGTCGAGCCGCTGCCGCAGCGGTTTCTTCGTCTGTTTCGCCGTAGATATAAATATCCCGGTCAAGTTCAAGCTTGTTTAAAACTCGATTGGTGGGTTCATTCAGCGGCATGGGAACAGCTCCCATAATATGGCTGATATTAAACTCCCCGCGATCGCGCACGTCAATGATAGTCAACGCTGGTTCACCCCAGTCCAACCTTGCCTTTAGGTCAAAAACACGAGACTGCGTTTGCAAGGGTCGAAAGGTTGGAACTATATCAAAAAAATTAGCCATGAAGATATACCATGTTTTGTCGTATCTTCTGCAATGTAACAACTATTTTTAATATTTTCAAATTTTTGTTTAGAAGCCTTGACTTATTTGCCATTATTTCTGCAAGCTCAAATGACGTATCCAAGCCAAACAATTGACTCGTTGCTAGTTGCTGTAGTCAACACGACATTTGAGCTGTCAACGTGAGTTATGTTTTCAGCAGTAGGTAAAGATAATCAGATTAATTTCAGTAGGCAAAAAATAGCACAGCTAACCTCCTGCAAAGTAACAATAAATTTTGCTACTCACCTATGTTTTTGGATAGATTTTTGAGCCAGTTTTCTTAAATTTTTTCCTTCATTGGCAAAATCAAGGAAGCCCCCACTGTACCACTTAAGCAGTCAGCGTCGGGAAGATGTCACTTCGAGCTTCTAAGGGGTACTAGTCCTGTTTCATAAAGTAATCGTTGCCCTTCAGAAGTTCGCAATAGCTGAGCGAACTTTTCCCCGGCTGGAGCGAGACTATTATCCCGTGGATAGACAACGGCAAGTGAATAGGCTAGTGGGTATTGTCCAGTTTGAAATGCCTTCACATCAGGGTAATAGCTACCCTTGCGATCGCACAAATCTGTACTTGGGTCGATGGGTTGATCCTTGTCTAGAACCAATGCCTGAACAGCCTTTTTACCTTTAGCTTGCACCGCCAAGGGATAGATCGAACATTGTCCAAAAATTTGACTGAGAGGACTAAATCCGACGCTTCCCAATCCTTCCGGCGACTCGAAATCTTGAAGCACTTTCTGGAGCATTTCTAGAGTAGGCAGTTGGGTAACCTGACTCTTAGTCAAACGGCTCATTTGCACATCCTTAAGAACGCGCTGCTCAAAAAATTGGATCGCTTCGGGGTTTGTTGGAGCGTAGAGCTTTACAGGTAGATTCGCCCCCTTTAGCTCCTGCCAACTTGAAATCTGACCCAGATAAAGCTGCCGTAACTCCTCCAAGCTAGCTTCACCCTCCAACGTCTTGGGTAACCCCTGATTGCGCCTGGAATAACTAAACGCTACAAAAACGGCAAGTCCATCATAAGCAATCTCTCGATAAGCCAAATCAATAGGAAGAGGCTTGAGCATGGGAATGATCGCAAAATCAACTTCTCTTGCTTGGACTTTTGCGATCGCAGCTTCAATTGACGGCGAAGGTTTGTAGTTGAGTTGAAAATTAGCCTGAGACTCTCTCAACCTAGCTTCAAGCGTTTGCCCTGGCTGTCTCACATTGGTTTGTCCTTGTACATAACTCCAAGTACCACCTTGCACAGCCGTATAGGTGAATTTCCCCGTTGGAACTGCACTCACTTCCTTTAAACAGCACAATTGAGGTTCCTCTTGGGTACTGGCGCTAGTTTGGGGTTTTGGCAGTAACGCCCAGATAATACTCCCGACAACTCCCAACCCCACGGCACACAGAAGCAGCAGCAGGAGGCGGGAGAAGGGTTTCGGCTTAGAGGTTTCAGGTTCCGCTTGCAACGCTAGCTGACCAACGGTAATAGGCTGAGGGAGTTTTAACAATGCTTTTCGAGCGACTTCTGCACTCTCAAACGGTGGTGCGACTCCCACTAAGCGCAGGATGAATTCTTTAAGCGGTAAGTCTGTAGTGATTGGCCAAGATTCGTCCTGACGTGGATCGAAGTTTGAGTCAGCTTTTCCTATAAGTAGGTAAAACCCTATATATCCGACAGCAACCAAGTCTTGAGCGATGGAACGCGAGAGAGCTTTTGTTGTTGGAGGGTCAAAAATCCGCTCCCAGAGAGCTAAATCGCAAAGATAGATAAAAAATTCCTTTTGGTTTTCCACCCAGAGAAGGCTCTCCAAACTGAGATTACCGTGAACGAGTCCCACTTGGTCTTGACCAGATGGGAGGCGAAATTTCTGTTGATGGAGAAGTTCTAGGGTTTGCAATACCTGAGCAAGAACTACACGCACCTGTGCAGGAGGCATTACACCCGTTTGTGCCAGATGAGTTTTTAGCGTTGGACAACCATCTCGCTCATCAGTCACAAGGTAGCAGCGCTCAAATGAGGTAGTATCTGCGATCGCTTCCAGTGGACTAATAACTCGCAAGTCCTGCACACGTCCATCCGCAAGGCTCACCCCTGCCAAATTTACAAACGCCTTCTGTCGTTGCTGTGCCTCCTCCTGATTGAAATAGCGTCGGGGTAGCAAGTATTCCTTAATAACAACAGAACGATTTGCCCCAAGCTGAACCCCAGCAAACAGTTGCCCCATACCCCGTTTACCAAGCCAGTGTTCAACTCGATAGGTACCCCGCTGACCGCGAATCTCTGCTTTAAGGAGTTTTGCAACCTCTTCACTGGCTGCTTCTGGTTCAACAGCCTGAGGTAGTTCAGCTTCTGGTTCAGGCGGGAACAGTTCTGGTCTAATCTCATCAAGGAGATCTTTGAGCCAGACGTACCGGGCTAAGAAGTTGAACTGGGAAAGCCTGATATGGGTGGGGTGGCGTCTCAGGTAGGCGCTGAGGAGGACTTGTGCAATTCTCATAGGTAAAAACCAAACCCCCTCGCGAACGTTCTGGACAGGGCGAGTTTTGGGATTGCTGGCGCTAGTATAGTACGATCAAGCTGCCTTGGGAGTCCTATACTTTTGTTGCAGAGCTGGCGGGGGAAAAACCAAACTCGCTATCTTAGCCAGAGGCGTTTAGGGACATCTTAGCGGATTGGAGTAAACGGGTATGGCAAAGGAAGCGGTCGTTCAGTTATATAGGGATGCTCAAGCTGATTCTGCTCTCAAAGAGAAGCTCAATTCAGCCCCTAATCTAGAAGCTTTTGTAGAAATGGCTCAAGCCTACGGCTATACATTTACGGTAGAAGAGTGGCGCGAGATGACCCGTTTCTCAGTGGAAGAATTGAAAAGCAAAGTGTCTGAGATTCCAGGGCTTTAAGGTGGACACTTAGTTCCACGAAAGTCGAGCTAATGTATTAGAAGCTTGGTTTGAGCAGCATTGTTGGTAAAGACGATGGTCGTTGATTTGACTGTTGCCATACCCACTTACAACGGGGAAAGGCGTCTACCGGAAGTTTTAGAGCGACTGCAATTCTCTTGTAAAGATGTAATGCTGCGATCGCTTCACTCAGAGCAGCTCAGTTGGGAAGTGATTGTTGTTGATAACAATAGCACCGATGATACAGCGAAAGTTGTTCAAGCTTATCAGGTCAACTGGCCCAAGCAATACCCTTTAAAGTATTGCTTTGAACCCAATCAGGGTGCAGCATTCGCCCGACATCGAGCTTTTCAGGAAGCAAGAGGTACACTAGTGGGTTTTCTGGATGATGACAATATCCCTGCACCTGATTGGGTATTAGCTGCCCATAGATTTGCACAAGAACACCCAGCAGCAGGGGCTTACGGTAGTCAGATTCATGGAGTGTTTGAAGTTTCACCTCCGGAAAATTTTGAGCGACTTGCTCCCTTTTTAGCCATTACTGAGCGAGGTTCAACGCCACTGCGGTATGAACCGAAAAAGAAAGTACTACCACCATCAGCTGGGTTAGTTGTGCGTAAACAAGCTTGGCTGGAAAGCGTACCCTCGCAGCTCATTTTGTCAGGACGCACGCCTAGCAGCATGGTCACTAGTGAAGATTTAGAGATGCTGTCTTATATTCAATCTAAGGGCTGGGAAATCTGGTACAACCCCACGATGCAAATCGATCATAAAATTCCCCACTGGCGATTAGAACGAGAGTATTTAATTCCATTCTTTCGGGGAATTGGATTAAGCCGCCATGTGACACGAATGCTAAGTGTTCAATCCTGGCAGCGACCGATCGCAACTTTAGCTTACATGACAAATGATTTGCGAAAGATTGCTGTTCACTTGCTCAAACATGGTACCCGTGTGCAATCGGACTTAATTGCAGCTTGTGAGATGCAGCTATTTGTCAGTAGTTTAATCAGCCCTCTTTACCTCTGGCAACATAGCTACTTTGATAGTAAAGATTGAGCAAGTTTATAGCGTTTATCACATATATATAGATCTAGAATATTTAATCAAGTAATAACTTCTTATGCCAATTGACTTTACAGTTGCTATCCCAACTTACAACGGAGAAAGTCGATTACCTAGGATTTTGGAAAGACTGCGATCGCAAATTGGTGTAGAACACATCAACTGGGAAGTCATCGTTGTTGATAACAATAGCCAGGACGCTACAAAAACCATTGTGCTTGATATTCAATCAAACTGGTCTGCACCTTGTCCACTGAAGTATTATTTGGAAACAGAACAGGGAACAGCTTTTGCAAGGACTAAAGCAATTCAAGAAGCAACCAGTGAATTAGTCGGTTTACTTGATGATGACAATTTGCCAGCGCTTAACTGGGTAGCAGTTGCCTATGCCTTTGGTAAAGCTCACGAAGGTGCTGGGGCTTATGCTAGTCAAATTCATGGTGAATTTGAAGTTGAACCACCAGCAAACTTTGAGCGCATTGCTCCTTTTCTCGGTATTACTGAACGAGGTTCACAAGCTCATCTCTATGAACCCGATAAGCTGAAGTTACCACCTGGTGCTGGGCTAGTTATTCGCAAGCAAGCCTGGTGTAACGCCGTTCCTAAACGCCCACTTCTTAAGGGTAGGGTTGGCAAGTCCTTAGTAGGTGGTGAAGACTTAGAACCATTGCTTTACCTCCACAAAGCTGGTTGGGAGATTTGGTATAACCCAGCTATGGAGACTTATCACCAAATACCCGCTTGGCGCTTAGAGAAAGACTATTTAACCAATCTCTCTTTCGGCGTTGGCTTGAATAGCTGTTGTTTACGAATGATCAATACTCCCTTTTGGCAAAAGCCAAATCTTCTTGCAAGAACATTTCTTGGAAGTGTTCGTCGAGTATTGATACACTTTATTAAATATCAACAGGTATTAATGAACTCATCTAAGGAAAAAAGCTTAATCTATGATTTAGTTGCTGCTTGTGAGCTGGCTTTTTCTTGGGGTTACTTATTAAGTCCGTTTTATTTTATTAAAGCTAGC
The DNA here is from genome assembly GCF_014849525.1 of Microcoleus sp. FACHB-SPT15. NCBI lineage: Bacteria > Bacillati > Cyanobacteriota > Cyanophyceae > Oscillatoriales > Microcoleaceae > Microcoleus > Microcoleus sp. FACHB-SPT15. The sequence continues at coordinate 56,618 of NZ_JACJNU010000034.1, forward strand.
ATTGCTAGAAAAATTGGTACCTTATCTTTGAATAAGCTCTCTGTGTAGTTTAAGCTGTTGTGCATTTCAACTGCGTATTTAAGAGGCTGAAGCCTTTTACTGGCTTAGATCGTCTCGGAAATTTAAATGATGAACAGCTTAATCCTATATCAGATGTTGCTCTTTAAGTTGCAGTTCTTTGAGCATACGTTCCCATATCGAAAAGGGACAAGCTGTTATTTGTGTGACAACAAAGCTTAACAGTTCTTGAATCTATTTTTAGAGTCTGTTAGTTTCCAGAGGTTATTTGCGAATAAAATTCATCTTGATTAGCAAAAACCCTAAAGATTTTATTCGTTTTACTCAGCTCAAGCACTTGCTTTAACTGGTCATTAATAGAGCAAAGAAAAAGTTTGCCACCCGTCGCACGAACTGTTTTAAAAACCGCGACTAAACCGCCTAATCCAGCACTGTTTATAAAAGTCACATTCTGAAGGTCAATTAATATAATAGTGGGTTTAGTTTCGACAAGGTCATTAATCTCTTGACGTAATTGCTCAACCCTAATACTGTCTAAAATACCAGTGGGTTGTACGACTTTAGTAAGAGGCAGCATAGTTAGACTCAATTGGCTTAGAAGGTTTTGCCAAAACTATAACCAATGCTCTTCTAGAGTTAAACAGTGAAAATACTTAATTATTTTCAATCTGAAATAAGGCTTTTTGTAGGTTATCCGAATTTTCTCAGTTGACAAGGATTTTCTAAAAAGCTTTTTCGAGTGAGCTTAGGCGGAAACAGTTGTAATGAAACGAAATTGCTCAGTCGGAGAGAGGTGAATTCGTCAAATCCTGAATGACAGAGAAATGCTATTGGAGCTTGCTTAACCGCTTCCCCCACTTTTTTACCAACTCAGCCGCTATCTCCACCATCTCAGGTTCAAAGGTTTGAACGTAATCCTGTAGGGCAGGGGATAGCGCCTCTTGTTGCAGGGTTGCCTTAATGACATCTGGCTCGTCTTGAGATGATAACGTCTCCAAAAGGGTGGACTGAAATGTGGCTATATCTAACGACATCACACACTCTCCTTTACCACTTGTTTGATTCGCCAAAAATCTTGTCGAAATCCTTCGATATCAGCTTCGGTGTGCAGGGTATGACCGATTCGCTCAAAGATTACAGCTTCAACAGAAGGGCAGCGTTTGAGCGCCAGTGCCAGTAACTCAAACACCGCTTCCGGTACCGTACCGTTGTGCGTATCACGCCGAATTGTTCTCGTCTGTTGCCCCTTTGAGGTGACACTCCAGGAGCCGCCCGAAACGTGCAGCTCTCGCACCCGCTGCAAAGGATAGCGTTCTAATAACTGCTCAGCCGACTGTTGAAAATTGTGTACTTGACAGTACAGATTGTGCAAATCTAACACTAAAAAACCATCCACTGGTTCCAGTAGTCGAGCAAGAAACTCTCCCTGCTGCAACACATCCTGCAATCCAAAGGCAAACGCTAAATTTTCCAATCCTACTGGAGCATTTGCTTTGTCTGACAAACGTTTGAGATGCTCACGCCCTAACTGCAAGGTTTCAGGAGTCAGGGGCAACGGCAACGGCGCACTCTGGTAAAAATCTCCCGCCGCCATCCAGCCAAAATGCTCAGAAATGTGGCGATAGCGATAGTCAAGGCATTCTTCTTGTAGTGACTTGAGCCAGTGGATTTGGCGTTCACCTGGCTGTGCTGACAGGAGTGAGTAACTGATACCATGCCCAGTGAGGCGATCGCGTTGACTGTAAAACTGAAGCAGTTCCTTAACCCAAGGGGGCTTTGCCTTCACCCCCCAACTCATGTCGAAACTCCACTCCAGCACTTCTACTGCCCCAGTTTCAAACAAAGGTTGGGCAGCTTGGAAAAAATCAGACTCTATCATCAATGACAGTCCGACCATAGGAGTACGGCGTTTGAACTTAAACATCGCCAATTAACACAACTCTACTAATTCGAGCCGTTCATCACATTATTCATTCAGCCAGCGCATACTGTCGCCTTGAACAGCACGCGCTGACTTCAACTTAACCGGAATGTCACTGACTTAATAGACCTCTTGAAGAGCAATAGCTAGGACGGGCTTTTCGGCCCATCCCACTCATAGCCTTTTTTCTTGTGGGGTAGGAGGCGTCCCGCCTGCCCCAGAATTTGATGAAAAGGACTTTTGCAAAAGGTCTAATGAATGAATTCAACCTCTGCTACCTCTCGATCAACCCTTGTGCAGGGGGTTTGGGGGAGGCACTCCGTCCCCCAATGGGGGGTTTGGGGGGAAGCCCCCCAAGCAGGGTTTTTCTACGAACGATTACTTTTCGCTTAACTCAGTGCCATTCAACTTAACCCATCCCACAGGCAGGACAAGGAAGACTTCGCGATCGCCTTCCTGGACGACGACTCCGAACTTCTAGCGAAGTCTGGGAGTTCTCAGATATGGCTGTTTGATCCTGCAAGTTTGGTGTGCCAAACCGCACGCTCAAGTCCGTAGACTGTGCTGGCGTTTCCATCCCAGAACCAAAAGCTGTCAGTAGCCCGACAAAGGTAGAAATCAGAATACCAAATTTCTTTAACATAAGGGTCTTTCAGGCCTGAAGGTGAGTTGTTACATCACCCTCAGTTTAAGGTAACCCTACTGTCTCATAACTCCGGTTTCAAAAGTTGAAACTAAAATTTTTTTTAGTCGCAGGTCATTAAGATGACGAAATCCAAAATTATCAGTCAGCACAGATTGCCGTGTGTCATATTCTGTTAAATTTGCCTTTGCAGAAACTAATTAACTCATTGAATTTCTGCTGTGTTTTTGGAGTGAAGTAATCATCTGCCGTTTGACCTGTGAAGCCCATAGATCGAAGTTAAAGCTTTCAGTTCCAGCAATGAGTGAACTCTCAACCGACTTACCGACTTGACTCTTTCCAGTTTTTGTAGTCATGGAGATGAATTAGGGTAGTGCTAGTTAATGGTGTCGCTCAGGTTAAACCTTTACCTAATAAGAAGTAATCATGTTTACTAGAGCGCCTTTGCTTAAGTCGGTCTGAGCGGAAAGCTGTTTAGACGACTCGTTAGTTTGTATAAATAGAATTCCCAAAAGTTAGTAAGCTTTTCGCACATCTGGACTCAACTTCACAATCTCTTGATATTTCCTCATTGCTTTGACAAGAGGAATTCATATTGACCCGATTCTCCCTAGAGAGTGGCTTTTTGTTGATTGAGCAAGACCCGCAGTAACAGCGATCGCTGTTACTTGGATAAATCATAAAATGGCGGCTTAACAGTACATGTGTTACAAAAATTAGTAGATTTAGCAGATGCTGAACAACGCGATCGCATTTTGGGTGAGTTTGGTTAAGTTAGGACTGAGGTGAGGTGGGAAGGTTCCGTGAGGCGATTGCGTAGAGAATAGGCTGCTAGCTGTATCCCCAGAAAGATGTTTTCTCAAATCCCGTCTGATTTCCTAGTGGATATACCTAAAACTAACGAAATTGACGGAGGGTGATTATGGCTTTTCAACAGCTTGAAGATTTACCGAATGAAGTGAAAGAGAACCTACCTCAAGGTGCTCAGCAAGTTTTCCTTGCCGCTTACAAGAGTGCTTCTTCGGATGGCATAAGCGAAGATGGTGCTGTACAAGTAGCCTGGAACTCTGTAAAACGTGGCTACGTACAGGGCGAGGATGGCAAATGGCACGTCAAGCCAGAAGCCACTAGTGATAATAGCTCTACTGGTAATATGGCTGCTGGCTAAAGACTTCAAATAAGATCTCGATGCGGCATTGTAGGGGTACAGATTGCTGTACCCCTATTGCTGTTGAAGAAAATAACCATATTAAACGCTACATAATTTACAGACCTTTCCTCTTAATCCCTATCTAAGGGATGATACATCTATGCACATTTCATGGACATCAGTCAGCAATCTAAGATAAAGTTGTAATGAGTTTGTCTTATTGTACCGGGTGTCGTACTTAAGCAGTTGCCAGCTGTCCCTCAGCAAGTTTTTGGGCATTGTTATTACAATTCCAGGTTTTAGGTTACTGATGCCAGGACGTAAGGACTTAAGTCTCGTCGATAGAATGGGAGACAGGGATATGAATCAGCTAACCAATCAATTAAAAACACCAAAAATGCAAAACGAAGCGGCAGTTGCTAAACCCATTCGCTCTCTTGATGATGCCCTCAATCAATGCCAGGTATTGGGGATGCGTCTAAGCCGCCAGCGTCGCTTCATTCTGGAACTACTTTGGCAAGCCAAAGAGCATATGTCGGCGCGAGAAATTTATGACCGTTTGAATCAGCAAGGTAAAGCGATCGGTCATACCTCTGTGTATCAGAATTTAGAAGCGCTATCCAGTCAGGGCATTATTGAGTGTATTGAGCGGTCTGATGGACGGCTGTATGGTAATGTTTGTGATGCTCATAGTCACGTCAACTGCCTGGATACCAACCAGATTGTCGATGTGTATGTAGAACTGCCTGAAGAATTGCTCAAGCAAATTGAGGAGCAAACAGGTGTGAGGATTACGGAATATAAGATTGATTTCTACGGCTACCGGATGAATCAATCACAAGCATCGGTATAGAGGCACTCAAACAGCTTATAGCCGCGACTACTCATAACCTGAGAAAATTGCCATAAAACACCCTCTAAAAAGAGTTTTTGGGAATCTCAATGTCAGTGGTTGCCGGGTCATACAGCCTTATAGTTTCATCCTGTTCAATGGCACCATCATCGTAGTCAGGAAAAGCTGGATTTTCTTGATCTAGATTCTCAATTTGTGCTGTATCACCGTCGTAGTCATCAGGATTGTACTCATACCTCACATCCGGTAAGCTTGGCTCTCCTTCAGCACTCTCAATAAAGATTGTCGGTTCTTCTGCCAAAAGATCATCTTCGTCAAGATTGCTAATAATCCTTGTTGGAGCTAAAGACTGATTGTAAGCTTGGAAATCTTCCAGGGTAAAGAAAGCTCCGCTTCTCGTGGCAAAGTTTTTAGCTTGTTCATCCAATCGAGCTTGAAATAAGCAAGCACTAACAAGATTCGCTGATGTAAGATTGGCTCCTTTAAGATTAGCGCCTGATAAATCAGCGCCTTCTAAATTAGCTCCAATCAGATTAGCGTTGGATAGATTTGCTCCTGCAAGATTTGCCCAAGACAAATTAGCATTTTGGAGATTAGCAGCGGCTAAATTAATCCCAACTAATTCAGCGTCTGATAAATTAGCTTGCCATAAGTTTGCCTCAGCCAGCATCGTTTGGTTTAGGCAAGCATCTGCTAGCTGGACTTTCCTTAAACTCTGCCGCGCACGCTCCCAAAAGGTAGTTGGAGAAAGTGCAGCTATTCGATTGATAAAATTTAGTAGCTGGTCGGCATCAAACTCTTGTAGATTATCTGGGTTGCCACAAGGCCAGAAGGGAATTTGAGCCGCTTGTGCGATCGCACAAAGCAACAAGAAAACATTCAACCCAACAGCAGCATCAACTTGTAAAGCAGTCAAGGGGTTGTTGAGTTCTTTGAGCTGGGAATGCGCTTGATGAGCAATGCCTTCATCCAGCCATCGCCCTCGACAGTAAGCGCGATAAAAACGGTATAGGCGTTCAAAGAGAACTCGAAAGGAGAAGTTATCAGCATTACGCTTTTCCTCTTGTAGGAGACGCAGCACCACACGTTCTTCAATTTCAGCCGACATTAAACCATAACTCAACAACGTGTAGAGATGCTGAGCGACGTTAACAGCTTCACAAATGACAAAGCTAACTTCACCGTATTGATTTTTAACGGGTTGAGTCATCGCTTGAAGCTGAACTGCAATGGCTTCAGCACCCAGATATTCCCCGAAGCTAGGGTGAGAAAATTCAATAATTGGATTTTGGATTAGGGATTTTGGGGCATGGGAGTCGGCAGCCGCATCCGATCTTGAGTAGCGTCGAGGTGTTTGGACAACTGAGTCCTGGAAGCCTCCAACTGTCGTTAGGTTATCATCCGTCGCTCTTGCACCCCAAATCGCCGTAGTTCGCTGAGAGCGGAAGAAGAGAGCTGGTAGTGAGGGAAAGAATACACGAGTCGTCGGTTCACCGTTGAGACGCTTCTGGATAGCGGTAGACGCTGCTTGATATTGCCCAGTTTGAATCATCGTTAGTGCTGCTACTTGCATTTGATGACGCAGCACTTGGGGAGAGCGATTTTCCAGCAAATTAGCGATCGCTTCCTGTGAGCGACTAGCATGAGCAAGCCCTTCCCGGATTAACTCCGGTGGTGGGCCACTGCCAGCCGTAGATTCACCCAACAGCCACCGCATCATCCGGTCGTAAATTTCAAACTTGGCTTGGGAGGCGTTCAGTAAAAAGATGCTTTCATCCACCCAAGCATCTCGGTGTAAAAGCCCTACAAGATACAGCATCAGAGGACGTGTGAGCAAAGCCGCAAAGTCGTTGCCTGTTGAGCGGTGTTGAAATACTCCTCCGTGTTTGAGGAACGAAAAATACACCTGAGCAATAGTCTTCGATTGTAGTTTTGCCCACGCAACAAACCAGTGTCGAAACTCCTCCTGCCCCATCGGTTCAATGGCAATTCGCTGTAGTGGCGCAGGCATCGGTTGGGTACTACGTTGTCGATACTTTCGCGTCAGACGATCCAGGGTTGCGCGACGACTCGTAAGAATCAGCTTGTGACGAGGAAGACCCGATGAAGCTGTATTCTGGCTATGGAATCGCAGCACCTGCTCCATAAACGTCCAGAGGTGGCGTTGTGTCTGGGACGAACGGGGCAGTTCATCCAAACCATCGAGAATCAATAAGCAGGGAGGCGAATTAACAGACAACCAGCCATCCGTATCTGTGAAGCGTCCAATCGGGAAGGCAGAATTGAGAGTCTGCTCAAGGGTTTGACCTAACGTCGCCTTTGAAAGCTGGATGACCACAGGCATCCAGTTAGGATAAAGTTCTTGAGAGACTCGATACGCCAACATTTGGCAAAAACTCGTCTTCCCACTACCGGGATCGGCTTCAATGACGGCAAGACTAGTCTTCTCTTCCAGTTGCGACATTGCCCAGTCCATCAAATCCACCGGACGTGGAGGATTTAAGACTCTAGGTGCCAGGAAGATGGAGTAGTTTTGCAAGGAGAATCCCTCATCTTTAAGCACTTGCCCTTTGAGGGGAATGTATAAATCTTTCAGAGAAAAGGGTTCGCCTAACAAAGGTTCGCTCAACGAACAAGCAAGGTCTGCTCGATAGTATTCCCGATCCAAGTCAATCGGTAACGTCGCTGTGGTGATTTCTCGATCAGGAGTCTCTTCTGGGGTTGTGGCATCTCGCGAACTGCTTAAACTGCCCAGCCGCACAAACTTTTGCAGTTGCGCCAAGGGTAGAGCATTCTCGGCAATCACTTTGAGGAGATAACCCGGTAATCCATTACTGATCCGCTGTGTCAGCAGTTTCGCTTCGGTTTCCTCCGCACCATTGGCGATAAACCAAGCGATCGCTAAACTATTCATCTGTTGCACTAGAAACGACTCAGCCACTAATGAAAGGGCTTGTTCCGCCTGACTATCGCTAAGCCGTCCTGGACGTAGGGTTTTTAGCAAAGCTAGGAGTTGCGAGTCGTTTAATGGTTGAGCTGCATCTTGACCCGCTGGCACTGAGGCTCGATCAACCCAAGGTCTTGCAACTAGAAATTCTTGCTCTAAAATTCCTTGTAAGGCATTAAGATAAGCCACTTGAAAGGCAAGCCAGGTTCCTTCATTACGTCTTAACGGCTTTTTTCGACTGAGAATGCGTAGCAATCCTACACTCAACTGGGAGATAGGTTCTGCAACCTGCCATGCCGCTTTTAACGGTAGCTCCAAAACGTCAGTTAAAGCACTGATCGAAAAAGGGCTGAGGCTTTTGACCTCCATATCTTGGGCAATACGAAAAGCAATGCCAGCAATTTGGGCACTAGGGTGCCCTAGTTGGGCAAGTTCAATATTGCGCTCTACTAGCCAATGCCGGATGCTTAGGCTCATGCCACCCTAGTCACTCCAAAATTGGTCACTCATCTTATTTTGAACCTTATACAATGAGTGCGTGTCAAAGGATTCCAGCCCTGGGCAAGTCGCCCATTTAGGTCTGGCTCTTCCAGCGTAGCCGAAGAAAATCGTATTAGCTCTCCATTACCCATCAGGGACTAATCGTTGATCTGTGCCAAGAAAAGAATTAGACCGATTTCATGTCAAAAAAACCCGTCGCTTTCGTAAACGCCGGGAACGCAAACTGCTTATTCAAGTTGCCCAGAGAAGGCGAGAACGCCAGAGAGCAAGAGTCGAGGCAAACCTCACGTCCTCATCCGCTCTCCTCATCTGTGATCCAAAGCCTCGCCGCTCATTTCGCCGCGCTTGGCGCTGGTCGCTCGTGTGGTTAAGTCTTCTCTCCTTTATGGGAGTTACTGTTACCGCAGGAGTGTTATGGCTCACCAAGCTACCACCTCCCATTGATTGCCAAAACCTCTCGCGCTTGGCTACTGATGGCGATCGCTTATTCTGTGCCCAAATTGGAGCAACCTCTGGAAAATTAGAGAAATTAGAAGCCGCCATCACCTTAGTTCAGCAGTGGTCTCCCAATCATCCCCTCTACCCAGAATCACGGCGGATGCTGGAGAAATGGTCAGGATTGATTTTAGAAATTGCACAACAGAAAATCAGCCAAGGTAAGCAATCCGAAGCCGTCAGCATTGCCAGCAAAGTTCCTGTCAATAGCCCTCTTTATCCTGAAGCACAAGCCTTAATTGCTACCTGGAAACAAGAGTGGCAACGCAGCGAAGCGCTAGTTAACCAATTTAAAGAAGCCTTGAAAGTACAAAAGTGGCAGCAAGCATCTCAGATGATTGCTGAGTTGTCCACCAGTAACCGGGAATATTGGAGTATATCGCGTGTTGATGCGCTAATGCGGCAGCTTGCAGCCGAAAAACTTGCATGGGAACAGCTAGAGGAGGCACGGGATTTAGCAAAATTGAATCGCCTAGACCAGTTGGAGGAAGCGATCGCATTAGCGGGGAAGGTTAACCCTAACACCTATGTCAAAGTCAAGGCGAAAGCAGAACAGACCCAATGGAGTCGTACTATAGTGCAAATCGCGGTAACGTATTTTGACCAACAAGAGTATGACAGTGCAGTTAACGTGCTAGAGCGCATTCCTGCAAATACTCCCCTGTATCAGGAAGCTCAAGATTGGATTCACCTGAGTCGTGCATTTGAGATGGCTAAGAAAGATACCATTCTCGCTTTATTGGATGCGATCGCAGCAGTACGCCAAATTGAATCCAAAAGCCCACTGTACCGCAAAGCCTCAACCCAAGCGACACTCTGGCAGTCTTACTTACAAGACCACACAAAGTTACAAGTTGCCCGCTTACTCGCAAGCTTTGATCAACAAAAGACACTCAAAATAGCGATCAACCAAGCAACACAGGTTGTCCCGAAACGTCCTCAACGAATATTTGCCCAGACGCTGATTGCTCAATGGCGAAAGGAAATTCAACATATTGAAGACCGGAACCAACTAGCCAGTGCTAAACAACTGGCAGAGCGAGGGACACTTAGAGAATTGAAGACAGCCGTGGAAATCGCCAGTACTATTGAGCTAGGTCAGCCCCTGCGTCTTGATGCTCAAAGTGCGATCGCAAAATGGAATCGGCAAATTCAAACCATCGAAGACCAGCCCATCTTGGATTTAGCACAGGCGTTTGCCCAGCGTCGAGATTTGATTGCCGCCATTTCTACAGCAGGACAGATTCGTTCTGATCGAGCACTGTATGCTCAAGCACAAACTGCAATTAGCGATTGGGTCGCTCAAGTTCAAACTGCCGAAGATCGTCCGATTCTGGAAGCCGCAGTCGCCCTTGCCGCTCAAGGTCGTTTCGATGTTGCGATCGCTACCATCTCTCAAATCTCCCCTGAACGGGCACTTTACAGTCAAGCTGAAGCCTTAAAAAATAGTTGGATAGAACAAAGCGCCGCCCTTAACCGTGAAGCTCAGTCGCTTACTCCTGAGGCATACTGACGCAAGAGGCAGTGTTCAGGATAACGAGAGAATCAGATTTCTCTACAGATGTCACATTTTCCGCATATTTTGACTTTGGGGGTCAAAACCCTTAGAAAAACGGGTACTTTCATCGTAGTACGCTCCACTTAGAGAAGCTCCAAAAAGCTTGGTAAAGTTGAGTTTAGCTTGCCGTAAATTTGCTTCATTGAGTTTCGCTCCGCTTAGATTTGCTCTTGTCAAGTTAGCTTTGGCAAGGTTAGCGCCACTCAGGTTGGCTCCCCAGAGTTTTGCTCTAGCAAGGTTAGCGCCACTCAAGTCCGCGCCCCAGAAATTAGCTCCCACCAGTGTTGCGCCAATAAGCGAAGCTCTGGAGAGCTTCGCTCCAGTAAAGTCTCGCTCTCCAGCGGCATAACGCAAAAGTAGTTCCTCAGTATCCATGTTTGATAAAAAAGATAGGCAACCGGACTTTCTAGTAGACTGTAGCAGTTGCCTGTATGTGGTTTAAGAGATTTTCTTACTGCTTTAAGCTTAATTTAATCCACTTTTCTTGGAGCGCTTGCCCATCAGTTTCATGAGCGATAGCAACGCCACACGCGACAGTATCCACGGCTTAACTCGACTTCTCCTAGTCGATGATGACCCCATCTTCCGGTTAGGGCTACGCACAGCTCTAGAATCGTTTCCTGACTTGCAAGTTGTGGCGGAGGCAGATACGGGTATTGCTGCTCCAGAGATTTTAGGTCGTCTGGTTAGTCAGAATACTGTTGATTTGGTTGTTTTGGAACTCGATAGTGGTGGTTCTCGCCCCAATTCCTTATCCGGGTTGTCCCTATGTCAGCAGCTAAAGACAGAGTACCCTGACTTGCCAGTTCTACTACTCACGGCTCAATCAGAACCGCTTTTGCTGCTATCGGTAAAGGAGTCTGGGATCGAGGGGTATTGTGCTAAGGGAAGTGCGATCGCTACACTTGTCCAAGCCATACGTCAGATTAGGTCGGGTCAACCTGCGTGGCAGACACTTTCAACAGAGTCACCAGTACTGACAAGTTCTGTACGCCCTCCAAGCTGGCATTACAAAATGCGCTCTTACGGATTGCGGCAAATTGAAGAGGCACTAGCGCTAGTCAATCAAGAGCTTCAGAATCCCAATCTTTCCAATCTGGACTGGCTATTTTGGAGCGGACGCCGTCGCGAACTTCGGGCAGCACGTTGGGTAGTGAATCAACTATTGCCTACTGATGTCATCGTCGTGGAACGGGAGAGGATAGGGGGACAAAATTCTCCTTCATTACGTGCAGCTGATAGCCTCGGACTTCCTTCTGTACCCGCAACACCGACTCGCTCACTTTCTTCGAGTTCCCAATCCTCTATCTCCAGGCAACAACTAGTCCCAGCATCGCGGCTAGCTAACGCTGAGCTTAGTCAAATTCCTCAGCAATCGACGCTATTTGAGCTGACATTAGCGAAACTCCAGTCAGGGTTATCAAATCTCACAGGTGTTGTGTTAGAAATTGATATTCTCTCTCCTGAGAAAAAGCAAGACTTACTTTATATCGTCTTGCAAAAATTTGAGGATATTCTTCAGGAATTGCGTTTCTCCCAAGTAACGCTTGAGCAGCTACCTCAAAAGCGATCGCTAATCCTACAAGATTTGTGGCAAGTGTCAATCATAGATTTTTTTGGCAAGTATTATACATTGCCAATTGAAGAAAACGGGTTTGAAGTTGTTAATATTTTACTCAGCGATGCTGCCCTTGTTCAAACAGCAATTTTAGATAAAATTCCTTTCGTGGTTGACTTATTAACTCAGCAGCTATTTGAAGCACCGTTAATCATTGATAATGTTTCTTATCCCGCCCAGACTCCTGAAGCAATGGCACGGGCAGAACTAGTACTTCATAATCTAATCCTTCAAGTGGCTAATGCTGTTGTTCAACCACTTTTAAATGAGTTTTCAGATGTGGAGACGATTAAGCAAAGTTTCTATGATCGGCATTTGATTTCATCGCGAGAACTAGCTCGATTTCGTAATAATCTCTCTTGGAGATATCGGACTTTACAAGGGCTAGAAGAGCCACGAGCCATCTTTGAAAGTCGATATGAGTTATTTGTTTTGAGTGATACAGGTATCAAAAAAACTTCAATTTATGCGCCTCGACGTCAGGAGTTAGAACAGCTTCGAGGTATTCCGTTAGCGGTAACTTTAGCGTATGAGACACGGGATGCGATCGCACCTCGTCTACGAGGTGTTGTGGCTTGGGTTGGCAAAGGTGTTGTTTACGTCCTCACACAAGTACTAGGAAGAGGCATCGGTTTAGTTGTTCGCGGAGTGATTCAAGGCGTTGGCAGTACCTTACAGGACACAAGGTTTGGGAAAAATAGTGAACGAGGAAAGTAATTTGTTGTACCCTTTGAGAATTTTTTCTCTCAGACTAAAGGCTTAAAGGTTACTAAAATTTTCTGGTTCTACCTGATTAGTCTTTAATCGTTTGAAGATTGAGGCTTCAATCTCAATTCAACAAAAGATACTTCGATTGACCCTACCGAGAGAGGGCAACCTTAAAAATCATAGATATTCTGCTGGTATTGAATTTAAATTTTCAGCTTAATATCAGTCTAAGGAAGTAACACATGATATACATGATTGACGACGAATCGCTTCAGGAACTACAAAGCCTTATCCAAGGTGTTGTTAAAGCACAGACCGATAATCTCTCGGAAATTGTAAAAATTGCTGGTCTAGACCCTACAGAAGACTTTGCAGGAGCTGATCTCAGGAGTACTCGGCTAAGAGGTCTTGTCCTGAGTGATGCTGATCTCAGGGGAGCTAACCTGAATGCTGCCAATATTAGAGGGGCGCTTTTGAGCGGAGTTGACTTCAGTGAGGCAAACCTCAGCGAGGCTGACTTAAGCGATGCTAACCTCACCTTGGCAAATTTGAGCGACGCTAATCTCAATTGTACTAATCTTAGTCGTGCCAATCTAATCCGCGCCAACTTAATCTGTGCCGATCTGAGCAGTGCTGACCTGAGAGGAGCGAATCTCGGTGGAGCTGATTTAAGTCGGGCAAACTTAGGCGGAGCAAACTTAGGTGGGGTCAACCTGAGTGGAGCTAGCCTCAATGGAACCAATCTTAGTGGCGTCAACTTAATTCGGGCAAACTTGAGCCGTGCTGATTTTATTCGCGCCAATCTTTGCCTTGCCGACCTAATTTGCTCCGATTTGAGTGTAGCTAATCTGTCAGGTGCTGATCTAATCCGTGCAGATTTGAGCATCGCTGACCTCAGAGGAGCCAATCTAAGCGGTGCCGACCTGAGCGGCGCAACCTTATGTGGTGCCAACCTAGGCGGAGCGATTTTACGTGGAGTCAACTTGAGTGAGGGGAACCTGAGGGGGGCAAATTTAAAGAAGGCTAAGTTTGCTAGGATTTCAGGGATTTGTGAGAAAACAAAACTAGATTGGATTCGACGGGGAGCTATTTTTGAAGATTTAGCTGATACCAGCTTCAAAGAATGCTGTCAGTGTTAGATTCGATTGTAAAGCTTAAGCAGCACTTGACACCAACGGATTGCCGAGTCATGTACCTTTATAGGTAGCACCTTGCACTACCGATTCCAGCTTGGCAATGCAACCTTCTCTTCCTACCAAGCCTCAGCCGGAGCCTAAAAACAACTGCCCAAATTGCCTATACATGAAGTTGGAAGGAATTCCGGTTCAGCCAGGGAGCCAGGACAGTATTGACTTGTGGCATTTAATCACCGACACACAGCCGATTGACCTGCTGTTGACGATTAACTTCGGCGAGCAATGGGAGACGCTCAAACAAGGTCGTGTCAAGTTTGGGCTAAAAGGTGGAGAACTGCGAGTCAAACTAGAAAATGGCGAAATCCCTCTTGAGTCGCGTGAACTTATTGGCTCTATTGAACTTTTCCTTCAAAGAGAAAGGCAAAAACCCGAACGTGGTAAAGAGCAAAAGGGTAGAGACATTCGTATACGTGCTGCCAATCCCTCTTCAAATGGCAGTCAAGCTCAGCCTCAAGCAAATGTTGGTGTAGGACAAAAGTTAGGTAGAACAGAGCAATCCCCACCTAGCATCTGTCATATAACAACAAAGGTTTCCGAAGAGAATCCCGTTTGGATTTTTGAGCAGGAGATGGGTGAACCCGTTTTAAAAGGCTTCCTGAAGAAGGCAAAATTGGCAACCTTGAATGTGATTGCTTTGCCTTGTCGTGTAGAAGCAATCTTTGAAGTGTCCAAACGAGATCTGTGTCTGACTGATGCTGAGGGGTTATGGCCGCCAGACATTAGTCGCAATAAACGAGCTGTGTTAGACCGATTAATCATCCAGCGTTTGCTAGAACCAAAACTCAAGCCTTACCTCAGTCGAGCGGAGTTGCACTATGACTGATGACAAATCTCTTCAGGAACTGCACGTCCTGATTCAGCGTGTTTTAGAAGCCAAAACAGATAATCTTGAGCAGTTAACAGCAATTGCTGGTCTAAATATTGCTAAAGATTTCATTGAGGCTGACCTCAGCCATACCAATCTGAGTGAAGCTGAACTCATTGAAGCCGACTTTAGGGGGGCTGACCTTAGAAGCGCCAATCTTCAGAGAGTAAACCTGAGAGGCGCAGACTTGAGAGGAGCAAACTTGAGTCAGGCTAACCTGAGCGATGCCGACCTCAGAAGTGCTAACCTCCGAGGAGCCAATCTTAGGGGAGCAGACTTGAGAGGGGCTGGATTAAATAGTGCGAATTTGAGTGATGCGAACCTGTGCGGTACCAACTTGAGTGAAGCTGACCTGAGTGAAGCTGACCTCCGGGGGGCTGACCTCAGAACTGCCAGACTTAGAAATGCCGACCTCAAGGACACAAAACTCAGGGGAGCTAACCTCGGTCGTGCAGACCTCAAGGATGCCAATCTCAAGGGAGCATTCCTGATTCGAGCCTATCTTGGTGGAGCCTACCTTGGTGGTGCTGATTTAGGCGGGGCAAACCTTAGTGAGGCTGACCTGAGTGATGCCAAACTCAGTGGTGCTAAATTGCGGGGCACCAATCTCAGTGGGGCAAATTTGAGCATTGCTGATTTGGGTGGTGTAAACCTGATCCGAGCCAACCTGAGCAGCGCTGACTTGATCCGAGCTAACTTGAGCAGTGCTGACCTGATCCGCACCAACTTGAGCGGTGCTGATCTTCGGGGAGCAGATTTGAGCCTTGCTGACTTGAGCCTTGCCAATCTGGGCAGTGCCAATCTGGGCAGTGCTAATCTCATGCGGGCAAATTTGAGTATTGCTGAGTTAGGCGGGGCAAACTTGAGTGGGGCAAACCTGAGTGAGGCTGATTTAAGAGGGGCGAATGTTGAGAATACGC
Organism: Microcoleus sp. FACHB-SPT15; assembly: GCF_014849525.1. Classification (NCBI taxonomy): domain Bacteria; kingdom Bacillati; phylum Cyanobacteriota; class Cyanophyceae; order Oscillatoriales; family Microcoleaceae; genus Microcoleus; species Microcoleus sp. FACHB-SPT15. The sequence continues at coordinate 72,011 of NZ_JACJNU010000034.1, forward strand.
AATTTGCCAAGAATCAGGGAATTTCTGAGGAGACAAAGCTTGTCCTGCTACGACGTGGCGCAATTTTTGAAGATTCCACTGGTAATCGTTCTGAGGTTTTGACACCTCGCTAAATATTTGCCTAAAAATTATTCCTTATAGATTAGAGATACAATGAAAAGCTCAAAAATCACTGATGTCTGAAGCAGGCGCAAAGATGAGAAAACCAATTTGGATGAAGTTTGTCGTTCTGATATTGCTGTTGGTCAGTACCGGATTCTCTCTCACAGCCTGTCAACAGCCACAGCAAGGCGATGAATCTACAGAACAAGAGGAAGATCAGCCTAACAACTCTAACCAAGAGAATGAGGATGAGGAAGACGAGGAAGACGAGGATGAGGACTCTCAGGAAGACGATGACCCAGAATAATTGCTGCTCCTTCTAGACATCTCGTGCTACCTTCCTGATCATGGAGACTCTAAAGCATTACGATTCGCTCACAACAACTCTGCAACATCGGCGTGAACGTCTCGCCCAGTTAATTGATTTTCCAGTGATTCTCTGGTCAGGGTTACGAAGTTCGCGCAACTATCCGGACAATGTATTCCCGTTTCGGGCGAGTAGTCACTTTCTGTACTTTGCAGGTTTACCACTAGAGAACGCGGCAATCTGCCTCAATCAGGGGAAGCTTGAACTGTTTATGGACGAGGATTCTCCTGCTAGTGCGCTTTGGCATGGAGAGATGCCCAAACGGGAGGAAATCGCTCAGACGATTGGGGCGGATGCTGCCTTTACTCTGTCAGAACTCCCATCACGAGCAAAAGGTGCAGCAACGGTTGCTGTCCAAAATGCCACCACTTGCTTGCAACAAGCTCAGATTTTAGATCGACCTGTGGCACCAGCAGATGTATGTACTGGAATTGATCAAGAGTTGGTAAAAGCGATCGCGTCTTTACGACTCTGCCACGACACTGGTGCCCTCTCAATGTTACGTCAAGCCGCTGTGGTGACTGTAGAAGCCCATAAAGCGGGGATGAAGGCAACACCTACCGCTAAGGTGGAAGCCGCAGTACGGGGTGCGATGGAGGGCGTAATTATTGCTCACAACATGACCTGTGCCTACAGCAGCATTGTCACCGTTCACGGTGAAGTACTCCACAACGAGCAGTATCACCATCCCCTACAACCTGGAGATTTACTGCTTGCTGATGTTGGGGCTGAAACCGTGGCAGGATGGGCAGCTGACATCACACGTACTTGGCCTGTCACAGGCAAATTCTCAACAACTCAGCGTGACCTTTACGATGTTGTGTTAGCGGCTCATGATGCCTGTATTGATAAAATCCGTCCTGGAATCGAGTATCGTGACCTTCATCTTTTGGCAGCATCAGTAATTGCCCAAGGATTAGTCGATTTGGGCATTCTGCGGGGACAGGTGTCAGATTTGGTAGAAATGGATGCTCATGCCCTATTTTTTCCTCACGGTGTTGGACATCTTTTGGGCTTAGATGTCCACGATATGGAAGATTTTGGGGATTTGGCGGGTTATGAGGAAGGAAGAGTTAGAAGCGATCGCTTTGGCTTAAGCTATCTGCGGCTCAATCGACCACTAAAAGCAGGAATGCTGGTTACCATTGAACCGGGTTTCTATCAAGTGCCAGCAATTCTGAATGACCCTTCCCTACGATCAAAGTATCAAGAGGTTGTAGATTGGGAGCGTCTTACTCAATTTGCCGATGTCCGGGGTATTCGCATTGAAGATGATGTTTTGGTCACTGAGGAAGGTAGCGACGTATTGACAGCCGCTCTACCCACTGATGCGGATACCGTTGAACAACTGGTGATGACGGTTGCTTAACGACATAGCTGCTGAGCAAGTACAAATTAGCTCTACCTGGCGCAATCAAGATTACCGAGATTTGACACCAATAAACGTGTGATAAACAAGCTCCGTCAAAATGTGAAGTTTAGGGCATTGTCCTAAACTCTTCACTCAGTTTTAGCGCCTTGTCGCGATCGCTAATTCAACGGTCTTCAATCTCAAGAATTACCCACGAACTCCTCCTGTACGGGTAATCCGCCCTGTAATTGTCCTATTTTCACTTCTCTACCGCTACAACCTTGACATCCCACATTTTACAATTAGTAATGTTGCCAGTAACGGGGAAAGGATTTCTTGATATTCCGCGTTCTCGAAATCCAGCCTGCACTGGCGAAGAAGGCAACATTGATTGTCACGCTTGCAGGTGGTCGCCAATGGTTTGTTGCATTTAATCCAAAGAACAATTATGAAAGATCTCACTCGTTATCGAAACATCGGCATCTTCGCTCACGTGGATGCTGGCAAGACGACCACAACTGAAAGAATCCTGAAACTGACGGGTAAAATCCACAAGATTGGTGAGGTACATGAAGGCGCGGCGACGACAGACTTCATGGAACAGGAGCAAGAGCGCGGTATTACAATTCAGTCGGCTGCGACTAGCTGTTACTGGAATGACCACCAACTGAACATCATCGATACCCCAGGTCACGTTGATTTCACCATTGAGGTCTACCGTTCCCTTAAGGTTCTCGATGGTGGCATTGGTGTTTTCTGTGGTTCCGGTGGGGTCGAACCGCAATCGGAAACTAACTGGCGCTATGCTAACGACTCGAAAGTCTCTCGCATCATCTACATCAATAAGCTTGATCGCACGGGTGCCGATTTCTACCGTGTTGTCAAGCAAGTCGAAAAAGTGCTTGCGGCTAAGCCACTGGTGATGGTGCTGCCGATTGGCGTTGAAGAGCAGTTTTGCGGTGTGGTCGATCTGCTGACCCGTAAGGCATGGGTATGGGACAACTCCGGCGATCCGATGAACTACAAGATTAAGGATGTTCCTGCCGATATGGTCGATGATGTCGAGGCTTATCGCGAACAGTTGATCGAACTGGCGGTTGAGCAGGACGATGACCTGATGGAACAGTATCTAGAAGGGGAAGAACCGGATATCGATTCGATTAAGCGGTGTATTCGCAAGGGTACCCGCGATATGGCATTCTTCCCTACCTACTGCGGCTCGTCGTTTAAGAATAAGGGTGTGCAGTTGGTTCTGGATGCCGTAGTTGACTACCTACCAGACCCGACTGAGGTCAAACCGCAGCCAGAGATCGATCTGGAAGGGAATGAAACGGGCGGATTTGCCATTGTCGATCCAGAGAAGCCATTACGGGCACTCGCGTTTAAGATCATGGACGATCGCTATGGTGCTTTAACCTTTACGCGCCTGTACTCCGGTAAGTTGTCAAAGGGCGATACCGTGCTCAACACCGCTACAGGTAAGACCGAGCGGATCAGCCGTTTGGTTGAGATGCACGCCAATTCTCGCGAAGAGATCGAATCAGCGCAGGCGGGTGACATCGTTGCGATCGTCGGTATGAAGAACATTCAGACCGGGCATACCATCTGCGATCCCAAAAATCCTGCAACGCTGGAGCCGATGGTCTTCCCAGAACCCGTTATTTCTATTGCTGTCAAACCGAAAGCAAAAGGCGGTGAAGAGAAGATGGCAATGGCGCTGACTAAGATGGTGCAGGAAGACCCGTCTTTCCATATGGTGACTGATGAGGAGAGCGGCGAGACCATTCTTAAGGGGATGGGTGAGCTGCATCTAGACATCAAGGTTGATATCCTGAGGCGCACTCATGGGGTGGAAGTGGAAGTGGGTAAACCACAGGTAGCTTACCGCGAGTCGATTACTAAGCGCCTCGAAGACGGCTACGTTCACAAGAAGCAGTCTGGTGGTTCTGGTCAATTTGCCAAGATCAACTATGTGATTGAGCCAGGTGAACCAGGCACTGGCTTCCAGTTTGAGTCAAAGGTGACGGGTGGCAACGTGCCGAGAGAGTACTGGCCAGCGGTGCAAAAAGGCTTTGTGAGCTGCCTTGACCGAGGCGTATTGGCTGGGTTCCCCTGCATGGACTTGAAGTTCACGCTCACAGACGGTGGTTTCCATCCGGTTGACTCGTCGGCGATCGCATTTGAGATCGCTGCACAAGCCGCCTATCGGCAGTCCATTCCTAAGGCTGGGCCTCAGCTGCTCGAACCGATCATGAATGTCGATGTATTCACGCCAGATGATTACATGGGCGATGTTATCGGTGACCTTAACCGCCGCCGAGGGATGATCAAAGCTCAGGAAACAGGCCCGACGGGGGTTCGCATCAAGGCAGATGTGCCGTTGAGCGAGATGTTTGGCTACATTGGTGACCTGCGTACCATGACATCTGGGCGTGGACAGTTCTCGATGTCGTTCTCACACTATGCTCCTTGCCCAAATAACGTCGCAGAAGAGGTGATCAAGGAAGCTAAAGAGCGTCAGGCTGCTTTGTCGTAGACTTCTGGCAAAACTCAGGGAAAAGGTTAAAGGGCATGGGGAAAGGGAAGAAGATTCCTTTCCCTTTTCCCTCCTCTTGCAAAACACCCTTTTGCAAGAGATGACCATGAGCCTTCGCTCCCAACTAAGGATGAAAATAGGATAGGAACGATTTAGCGTTGTTTCAGCCTCCATTTTCAAGACAGGTCTATTGATTTAAAGTTTCTGGCAGTCTGTCGATATTAATTCGTTATGAAGTTGAATTCTCTGCCCGCAGAAGTCATTCTGAGCCATTCGCGTTTTACCCTTGGTCATCTATATCTAGACTGGAATCCCCAGCCGGGAGCCTACCTGGAAGTCGAGGGTCAGACCTACATGGTTTTAGAACGCAGGCATCGCTATCTGCTCAGATCAGGACGTTATCAGCTTCATAAGATTGCTCTCTACGTTCAAAAATGTGAGATTCCAGCGGAGGTCAGTCTGTTGGACGGGCGCTGGGTGATTGGAGACATCACTTGCTCATACAATGCTCGCTCTGAGTTGGTTCGATGTGCGATCAACCCCAGTGGGCCATGCGATCGCTGTGTTCATTATCAGAGGTTGCTCAACCCTTTTGAATCGGAACCGCGCCAAAGTAACTCATATTGAGCCCCTCCCACGGCTAGAAGCCGATGGGATTCAGGCATCAGACAGAGATTGCAGTCTTAGACTGTCTGACATCTCCTACGCCCAGAGTTGAACTCCCAACTCTTTTAATATTCATGCTGGGCTTTTATGTTTATTACTGGTACGTGGTCGGTATTTGCTGTGAGTTATCTGGACCCCCTCAGAGGACTCACTTCTAGAACACCACCTGGCTTAAATACTACCCGGAACTGAGCTAAGGGTTTTTGAGGTAACAACTCCGCCTCCGCACCACCAATACCCGCCGCCTCCGGCTTATGTAAGCTGGGCAAAGGAGTTTCCCGGATATAATCTGAGGCGGGTTGATTATTTGGCTCATAGTCGGCAATCACACCCTCTTCGGTAACAGCCACACGATAAACTAAATCTCGTCTGGAGAGCGGAGTTCCTTCCCATTTTTCGCTAAGTTCTTCATAGAGTTTGTTATTTAACTCAGTGACTACAGATGCATCGGTAATTTCTGGTCCTAAACTGGGTTTACCTGTATAGCCGCGCCATGGGCTAATTTGCAGAACGCCTCTTCTGTTGAAGACTACCCGAAACTGAGCAATCGGTTCTTGACTAGCAACACTGCCATTAGTGGGAGTGTAGAGCAACTCAGGTAAGGGAGTATCTTGAGCCGCATCGCTTGGTTGTTCATCAACTGGCTTATAGCCGATAATCTCTCCGTCTTTGCCAACGCCAACCCGATATTCTAAGTTTTCATCCACTTCGTCACGGTTGTCCCACGATTGATCAAGCTTGGTGTAAAGGTTTCGTTGTAGGAAACGTAGTTGTGTTGGATCAGTAATCTCTGGAACTGTGGCAAGGACTTCCTCCAGATCACTGGCTGAGGGTGGTGATGATGTCGGTGAAGGGCTAGCACTTGAGAGAGGTTCACCTGGACTAGGAGAGGTCGTCTCACTAGAATTTGGTTCAGCTGCCACGGGTTTGGGTGAACGTACCTCTGGGATGGGTGCAAAGAACAATGCGATCGCAGCGAAGGCTAAACTTGCCATTCCTAGGGTTGCTGGTGCTGCCCGTTTCGCGATCGGTTGGTCAGCTTTGCGGTAGCGCTTAGATAGAGGCTGCAACAACACATTCATGTCAGGTAGTGTGCGCCTATCTGCCAAAAACTGATCGATCGCTTCTACCAAGTCAAATAGCTGCACTGTTGTCAACTCAAGCTGGATTAGCTTACCTTGTTGTACTCCAGTATGAGACACGGAATTAGATACCATTCCCTTAGACGAAGCCTCATCAGTTGGCAGCAGCGTCAACCGATGCAAATTCTTCTCCTGAACTTTTTCCAACTGCACCAATGATGGCTTTTCCTCGTGCAGCTTTGGATGACGTACCTGACTCAAAAATTCCTGAGCATAGCGACTCACAGCCCTCACAAGGCTTTCTAAAAAGTCACGTCCTCCGCTCAAAGATTGTGTCTGACCTGTAAAACGGCATTCTGCATTGACGAGAATCGTCATCAAGGGTCGGGTATCAATTTGACCACCCCCTGCTGCACTACCATCACTCAAGCCCTCAAGAATAAGCGTGCAGTTGGGGAGACTGTACTGACGTTGAATAGTCATGCTACCTCTCCATCAAACAGGCTAGTCCAAAAGCGTTGCATTCCAGAGGTTCCTGTACAAAACAGCAATTGACTTAATAGCGATAGTGCAAGTTCGTTCAACTTCTCGTCCGAGTTGTAAATAGCGACTTTTGCACGTCGCGGATTCATCCGACTCCGAAAATGAGCACGGAACCGTTCTAGATACTCAGACAAGCGAAAATGGTGTTCCAGTGGTACCTGCTTGTCACTCAGTTGTTGATAAGCCAGTAATAACTGCCGGATTAAAGCCGTCATTTTTCGTGCCATGTGACTGGCAATTACCACTAATGCCTTGGCTTCCTCGACTTGCAGTGGACGACGAGTATGAGAGCGTCGTAAGGGATTGGTGCAGCGCAGACGCCAAAGCAAAACGCGATTTTTAATAATATCCTGGAGTTCTAGCTCTTTTGCCGTAAAGAGCATGGCTTCAGAACCGCCCAGTTCCAACGCTTCTATAGCAAGTAAAATCAGGTCGATCTGCTGCCGAGTGCGTGGCGGACACCCTCGCTCTGAGATAGGCATGTCAGGTAGACTATCTAAAATTAGGGGTTTGGACTGGGCAGGAGGACTGTTTGTCGGCATTACGCTCACAGAAAGATTCATTCCAACTAGCGATTGTAGGTTACTGGTTCTTATAAAAGTAATTTCAAGCGGCTTGGTAGCCCATAGGATAGCTGACTTCTTGCATTGGCATTTGTGCCCAGTTTCTAGTGTTGCTGAATTACAGGGTGTTTCCCCACTTCGAGGCTAGCATTTAATGCCTAGTCTGCTCAGCTCTACTACGCTCAACGTATCAGTGTTTGCGATCGCTCAAAAACGATCCAACATTCTATTGTACGATGCGTGCAGGAAGCGAATGGGAAGTTACTGGGGATTGTACCCGAATACTCTTCCTGTCATAAATGCTGAGTCATAAAATGCCTTTGAAAGTGAGTTCACCTGAAGAATGGATTTAAAGTCTCTGATTCGCGATATCCCTGACTTTCCCAAGCCAGGAATTTTATTTCGAGATATCACCACGCTACTACGCAACCCAGAGGGACTGCGCTGCACAATTGATACACTTGCCCAAAAGTGTGAAGAGGCAGGACTCGCGGCTGATTATGTGGTAGGAATGGAATCTCGTGGTTTTATTATCGGACCCCCTCTGGCTTACAAGATGGGAGCAGGGTTTATCCCTGTCCGGAAACCGGGTAAACTCCCCGCCGCCGTACATTCAGTTGAGTATGAACTGGAGTACGGTACGGATCGATTAGAACTCCATCAAGATGCCTTCAATCCTGGCAGTCGTGTTTTGATTGTGGATGATTTGATGGCGACGGGTGGAACAGCCGGTGCGACAGCTGCCCTCGTCGAGCAAACGGGCTGCGAATTAGTGGGTTTCGGGTTTATCATCGAGCTACGGGATTTAGGTGGGCGTCAAAAGCTGCCTAATGTACCAGTTGTGACATTGATTGAGTATTAAACAGTGGTCGTTAGTCATTGGTCATTGGTGAAGCACAACTGACAAACGGCAAAGGACACTAACTATGACTTCTTCTACGAAGGATTCCTCAGTTCGGGATGGATTCGATGGCTTTCGCAATCGGCTCACTCGGTTAGTTACGAGTGAGACGTTTCTCTATGTTGTGAAGCGTTTGTTGCAAGCGATGTTGACCTTACTGTTGGCATCTGCTTTGAGTTTTGCAATCATTCAGCTAGCACCAGGGGATTACTTGGATACCCTCCGGCAGAATCCAAAAATTTCGCCGGAGCGAATCGAGGAACTACGGCGACAATTTGGTCTGGATCAGCCAGCCATTGTGCAGTATTGGCGTTGGCTGGTGGGAGTAGTGACAAGAGGTGACTTCGGTATAAGTTTTACTTATTTCCGTTCCGTATCATCTTTGTTGTGGGAGCGAGTCCCCGCAACATTACTCATGGCGATTGCCTCGCTTGTTGTTACTTGGGCGATCGCAATTCCCCTTGGTATTGTTGCCGCTGTTCATCAAAACCGAGCATTTGATCGATGTCTACAAGTCATTAGTTATGGGGGACAAGGCTTTCCTAGCTTTATCACCGCCTTACTAATGCTCATCGTCGCGCAGAATGTTTCCCCCTTGTTACCTGTGGGTGGTATGACGAGTATCAATCACGCAGATTTGTCACCAATCGGTAAAATGTTGGATATCGGCTGGCACCTGATTTTGCCGACAATTGCTCTATCTATCGCAGGCTTTGCTGGTCTACAGCGCATTACGAGAGGAGAAATGCTTGACGTTCTGCGCCAAGACTATATCCAAACGGCTCGTGCCAAGGGACTCCCAGAAAACCGGGTCATATATATCCACGCCCTTCGTAATGCGGTTAATCCCTTAGTGACACTATTAGGATTTGAGTTTGCTGGCTTATTAGGTGGTGCCTTTATTGCCGAATCTTTCTTCAACTGGCCTGGACTGGGGCGTCTGATTCTGGAGGCAGTAAGAGCGCAAGACCTCTATTTGGTGATGGCAAGCTTGATTATGGGGGCTGTGCTGCTCATTGTAGGCAACTTGTTAGCGGACTTGTTGCTGAAGTTCGTCGATCCCCGGATTCGTCTGGAGGATCTGAAGTAAGTATTTATGCTGTTTCCCTGCCATGTTCACTCAAATCTATTATCTGATTCTTTCTAGAGCTGATGGTCGCTATTTAGTTGCCCAGCCAAATGCAAGTAGCCGTGACGCTGGGGAAAGCTATTTGTTGATGTTTCGTGAACACTATGATGCTCTGAGTTATCTCAATGCTCACGGTTCTGATGTTGCTGACCGCTTTGCTGTAGAGACAGTTTCTGGAGGCCAGTTAAAAGGGTTACTCCAACGCTGGGGATTTACGGGTGTCGGTGTTGTTCAAGACCCTTTAGTACCCCAAATTGAGTTTCTCGAACACGGATGAACTACAGCGAGAGATGGGGAGGTAAATATCGGAGTTCTCAATTGGCTGGAATACAGCAATTCAGGATTTCCTAGGGGCACGACATGTCGTGCCCCTACCTTGTGGTAAACTCATCAACCGACCGCCCGATTGTTTAGGGCATTGATTAGAAACCTATCCTTACTTACGGCAAAAATCGATCCAAAGCCGCTTTCAACTCTTCGATTTCCACTTCAATATTCCCTTCTTCGGCAGCACGACCGATGCACTGGGTTAAATGTTCATCCAGAATAATTCGTGCGACTCGATCTAGTGCGCCTCGAACAGCAGCGACTTGCACCAGAACATCAGGACAAGGGCGACTTTCCTGCACCATCGTTTTGATTCCTCGAATGTGTCCCTCAATCCGAGAAAGCCGATTGACGATTCGCCGCAGAGATTCTTCGTCATGAACGTGGCGATGTGTAGATACCTCGCCATGATGATGTTCTATCGGGCTGTGATGTACATCCAGCTCTTGGGTACACTCATCTTTCCCTGGAATGGCAAAGGTTTCGTTAATCAATGGGTTAACTCCAATTTTTGGATTACGAACACTCATCAACAGATGGAAGGGACAAGGAGAATAGAGGGCATTTGTGGCACTGCTGCCAAGCTAATAAGGCTTACCCCCTTTTGAGAAAGCGCAAGGAGAGGGAAGATTCTCCACATCTTGCCAACTTTCTTGAACACCCTCTTCTTCCATCAATAAATTTGTACTCCTGATCCTAGCCTAGAGCGGAGAATCTATAGCGATAATCCTTGATGCGACAGAAACCTAGACAGTCCGTAAAGCGTCCTCATCAGTTGAATCCCAGTAAAGTTAACTGAACTGTCAGAATATTTATATGACTACTTGTAGCGACAAATAAACTTCTCCTACAGTTTTTCAAGAAACATGCTCCGAATTCAAGATTGATGCTATGCGATTGACAAAGTTTTTTCTCTCTCTACGCCAAACGAGTACCTACCTGCTTGCGATCGTTCTTGGTGTCGTTTTAACGGTTGGCTTTTATCAGGTATTGCCATCTCAGGCAGGACCCGCACCGGGCTTAGAATCAGCAACACCAACTCTGCTGGCTCAACGGCAGCCAATACCTAACCCAGCTACCAATGGCAGTTTTGTAACATCAGCTGTTAATCGAGTGGGATCATCGGTAGTGCGGATTGATACTGAACGCACAATCACGCGCCGTGTTGACCCATTCTTTGATGACCCAGGCTTCCGGCGCTTTTTTGGTGAGGACTTTTTCCCCCAGATGCCACAAGAAAGACGCCTCCGGGGTCAAGGGTCAGGCTTCATTATTGACAGCAGTGGGATTATTCTCACGAATGCTCATGTGGTCGATAAGGCAGATAAGGTGACTGTTCTCCTCAAAGATGGACGTAGTTTTGAGGGGAAGGTACAGGGTGCAGATGAAGTCACTGACCTCGCCGTTGTCAAAATTGATGGTAGAGATTTGCCTGTTGCACCTCTAGGAGATTCCGGACAGGTGTCGGTGGGTGATTGGGCGATCGCAGTTGGTAATCCCTTGGGGCTGGATAATACGGTTACGTTGGGAATTATCAGCACCCTTCAGCGGTCTAGTACTCAGGTGGGTATTCCTGATAAGCGACTAGACTTTATTCAAACTGATGCTGCAATTAATCCAGGTAACTCAGGTGGACCACTCCTGAACCAACAAGGGGACGTGATTGGCATCAACACCGCAATTCGTCCTGATGCAATGGGAATTGGTTTTGCAATTCCGATCAACGAAGCTAAAACAATTTCAGCTAAGCTGGCACGGGGTGAAAGAATTGCCCATCCTTATCTTGGAATTCGGATGGCAACGCTGACGCCTCAGATAGCCGCAGAGAACAACAGCGACCCCAACTCCTCCTTTATGGTGCCGGAAGTCAATGGTGTCTTAGTGGTGCAAGTATTACCCAACACTGCTGCTGCTAGCGGTGGACTTCGGCGTGGAGATGTCATCGTCGAAATCGAAGGAAAACCCATAACCACGGCTGAGCAGTTACAGCGTACTGTTGAAAACAGCGGCGTGAATCAAGTACTACAAATTAAGGTGCGTCGCGGAAACCAGACAAACACGCTCTCTGTCCGTACTGGTGAACTACCTTCGGCAACCTCATAAAAGCCTTCAACGGAAGGTAAAGGGCAGGAGGCAGAGGGCAAAAGAGGATTGTGACCCTTGCTCATGAAAGGTCGCTTTCCGGGCTTGGGCTATCGGCATCAAGAGAATCCCTTCTGCCATCTGCCTTACTTGGACTTGAATGCTGAGCAAGCTTAATACAAGTCGTCTACGCGCTCAGATCTGGCGAAATATTAATGTAAGTTTTCTCTCTCCATTCATCCTTAAATACCGTTAGCTCTTTAGGTTGACACTGCTTAATCTCGATCGCAATTAGTTGTGGTCTTTCCTGTTCTAGGTCTTCCAAGTAGCCGAGTTGAGCCAGTTGAGCTTCACGGTGACTGACAAAGGGGCCAAAGTAGTAGGTACAATCAGGCTTTTTCGTAATAATTTCAACCCACCAAGCCTTTCCCATCTTCTCTAAGTAAGACGTAAAAAGCTCTTTAGTATCTTCCAAGAATTTGTTAATGATGACTTGAAATAACTCTAAGCTTAGTGTTGAAGAATGGGCTTGTAACGGTTCTTTCGACGCTGTAGGGTTGAGCATGATTATTTCCTATTTGTTAAGGAATCTTTACCTAGCGAATAAATAGGTAGAAATGAAAAGAAACATTAAATTATTTAAAAGAGAGATTTAACCTCCCATTAAATGTATAACTTGATACAGCATCAAATTAAACCAATCTTTAAGTAGATTTACTTTGATTGATAAGAAGAGCTGTTGCTCATAGCGTTGTCGATATGAGCAACAGCTCGGTACAAATACCTAACCCTACTCGTGGTTGAGTAAGTTCTCAGTGCCTCAATCTCAAGAGTTGATTTACGAAGGTGATTTCCTCAGGAATTTAGCTAGACCAATCTCCATGTATTTTCCTAACTAATGCATCAATCTTCTGTTCTGGTTGCCGTTTTCGATACAGGCTCTAAAGCGTGACGGCAAAGCTTCTATAACCGGAGTGTGAACAATATAGAAGCGTTTCAGAAAGAAAACGTATTAAGCACAAGGAGGAAAAATGCTTCGCTTTTTCAAATCACCTCTGGTAGTCTCTGGTCTTTTGTGTACAGTAATGTTGTCGGCGGCGTGGGCAAATGTAGGAGAAAAGTTCGCCTCATCCAGTGACTCAGCACAATTAGCCATAAAATCATCTGGCGAGTTGATACCAGCTCAATTAAAGACACAGCCAGCCTCGTCACCAACCATTGCGGCGCGTCTAAACGCAGTCAAAGTATTTTTTCCGAAACAGCCCCGGAGCAATAATGACTTTAGCTATGTTGAAGCTGTTAACCGGACAACTCAAAGCCAAAGTGTAGCGCGGTTTGCTGTGGAACAATTAATTGCAGGACCAACAAGTGCTGAAAGGCAAAAGGGTTTTGTTGGAGCGGTTCGATTAAGAGATAGCTCCAACTGTGGAAGTGATTTTAATGTATCAATCTCTAGCGGAGCTGCGCGTCTGCAATTTTGTCGGACAGTGGTTTCGGCAGGAGTTGGAGATGATGCTCGTGCAAAAAGTGCCGTAACAGCTACACTTAAGCAATTTAGAGGTGTTCAATCTGTCGTTATCCTGGACAAAAATGGCAATTGTCTTGGGGCTATGAGTGGAGAAAACAGGTGTTTAAGCAATTCTCGCTCTTAGTCCACCAGAATGGAAACAGATGCTTGCTTCGGTAATGAGCATTGCATCTGAAACTGAGGTCGTAAGGCTTCAGAATGGTGCATCTCATCACGTCATTGTTAAGGTGTGGAAGTGCTTGCTGGAATTTGATTGCGAGGTGATTGATGGCACTAGATTTGGGGAGATTCTACCAAGCCTGTAACCCTAGCCCTTTGGACTTAGCTAATCCTGAGGCGCGGAAGTACTATATTGATTTTTCTTCTGTACGTGGGGGTAATATTATGCGGGAGTTGGGGCGAACCATCAGCCGCCTTTCACCGGATAAGCCGACGTGTTAGTTGTTTACCGGACATATTGGCTGTGGCAAGTCTACAGAATTGCAGCGACTCAAGGCAGACTTGGGACAGCAGGGGTTTCATGTGGTGTATTTCGAGTCTAGCCAGGTTCTGGAAATGGCAGATGTCGATGTTACTGATATTTTGCTTGCGATCGCACTGTAACCCCGATCCTGAATACTGGAATGCGATCGCGAAGCGGGACAAAGGCGATCGCACTTTAACCCCTAGCCTGGATGCTGGAATGCGATCGCGCTGCAACCCCGATCCTGAATACTGGAATGCGATCGCGAACTACTGCCTCACCGACTCTCCCAAACGCTTCAATACACCCACAACACTATTGCATCCTGGCAGAAGTAACTGACCACCCATTGGGGTGGTAAAAAAGAGGAGAGACCCTTTAATTCCAAGTCGCTGTTTCGACTGAGCAGGAACTTTCTGTTGACATGGCTTA
>NZ_JACJNU010000035.1:0-26235 GCF_014849525.1 Microcoleus sp. FACHB-SPT15
GTTGCTCGGCTTTCACGAGTTAATTCATGCCATGAATCAATTTCAACCTTTTTTTCCTGATGGATAGTTTGGCTTTCTTGTTACTTCGTATTTCGGAGAGTGACAGAAGAGGGTTATTTTTTGGATTTTTGGCTATCCGAAAATCTAGCTATTAAAGTTTTTGGCTCTTCACCTTGCTGGAGCTGCACCCAAAATTCAAGCAACTCCTGTACCAGTTCAGAGAAGTCCTGCTTTTCTCCTTGTTCCTCTTTATCCAAAAGCAGCCGCTTTACCTGAAGGTGAGTTTTCTTTTTGATGTAGGCGATCGCAGAGATAAACTCCGGATCTGATTTCTTACCTCGCGGTCTTCCACGTTTGGGGGATTCAGCTTCGGTTTCTGGCGAAGATTCTAATTCCCTTAGTGGCTGGGGTGAAGTTATTGGTGTTGGTGGCACTTCCGAATCAGGTTGACCAACTACCTCGAAAATTCGATGGAAGGCATTATCTTTTTCTGTCATCACAACTCTTTGCAAACCTGCTGATAATCCTTCCAGGCAATGCCAGCATTCCGGTCTTTCACCTCAGAGACAGGACAGCCCTCTAAAGCGGCTGTTTCGTAGCAAGCAAATCGCCTGATCCAGTGCTTGAATAATGGCAATCCCTGTGATTCTAGGGCTTCCTTTGCTCGTTCCCCTGTTTTGCGGGGTTTAGGTGGAACGACCGTCAGTAGAATCCGAAATTTAGTAGCATCCAGTTTTTTGAGAACCAGCACTGTTTGAAACAAAGCATCTAAGGCTAGAGCATCTGGAGTCGTCGGTAGAATCAGCAAATCACCTCGCACGAGATTTTGCAGGTCTTCTTCCGATGGTCGGGCTTGAGTGTCGATCACAATATGGTCAGGTTTGTTATTGACTAGACGGTACGGAGCCTGCCGCTCATCAACCACTTCAAAGGGCAACCTGCCCCGTTTTGCCCAACCCGTAGCACTGCGATTAGGGTCACCATCAATTAGAATCACGCTGCCCTGATCTTTTAGATAGGCAGCTAGATGCACCGCACTGGTGGTCTTAGCCACACCACCTTTGAATGAAGCTACTGTGATGATCATGGTTGCTAGCGTTTCGCACTAACCCGCTTGATGTCCTGCCAAAATACCATATTTTCATAAGGTCAGCTTACCAGTTATTCAAATAATTGAATAAGCAGCTATTTAGATTTTTGGATATCCAGTTAACCGAAAGTCTCATCTAATAGTCAATTGTCTTTCTATTAAGTTTCGTTACTTACTAGATAAAAGTTCTGATTGACGCTGAGGAATTAAGGTTGCACATCAATTAGCTTTAAGCAAGACATCTGAAGAGAGCTAGTTGTTGGTTAGTTACTTCTAAAGCTAGGACATCAATCAGGGATGCGAGTATGGCGGCTTATCTTCTAAGGAATTGGCAATTAGGGATAGTAGGGTTCTTGACAATTAGTGGAGTACTCACATCTGGAGCCGACCGTACCTTAGCTCAGATTACACCTGATGCGACTTTGGGGGCTGAAGGTTCTGTTGTTACTCCCGGTGTTGATGTCGGTGGTCAGGCGGCTGACCGGATTGATGGTGGGGCAACACGAGGGATAAACCTGTTCCACAGTTTCTTTGAGTTCAATGTGGGAGAAGGACAGCGGGTTTATTTTGCTAACCCAGTCGGGATTGAGAACATTCTGACGCGGGTAACAGGCACTAACGCTTCCAATATTTTAGGAACGCTTGGTCTCACTGGCGGCACGACTAACCTATTTCTGATTAATCCGAATGGGATTATCTTTGGGTCTAACGCTCGGTTAGACATTAGCGGTTCGTTTTTTGCCAGTACAGCGAGTAGTTTCGAGTTTGCTGATGGCAGTGAGTTTAGTGCCAACAATCCGACAGCACCGCCCTTGCTGACGGTGAACGTAACTCCAGGTTTGCAGTGGGGAACGTCACAACCTGGGGCAACGATTAGCAATACGGGAAATTTAGCATCTCAACAAGACCTGATACTGGTTGCTGACAAGCTGGATTTACAGGGACAGCTACAGGCAGGGAGGGATTTGACCTTACAGGCGCAGGAGACAGTGAAAGTGCGCGACTCGCTGACAACGCCGTTTGTAGCGCTTGCGGGTGGGAATCTGACGATACAGGGAAATCAAGGCATTGACATCCTGGCACTGAATCATCCAACACAAACCCCGTTTGTCAGTGGGGGCAATCTGAGCTTAATCAGTGATGGGACGATTTCAGGGGATGCCCGCTTTAGCAGTGGAGGCAGTTTTTCAATTTCTTCTGTATCGGGGGGACTGGTAAACTTTGTCAGCTTATATGACCCGATTGTCAGTGCCGAGGGGGATGTGGATGTGGCGGCTAACTATACAGGAGCATCGCTGTTGGTGGAAGCAACAGGTAATATTCGCTTCCAGGGTGATATCAATATCACAGGACCCGATACTAGCACTTTGCCGCCTGGACTCGATACGGCAACGCTGAGTAATGGTTCGGCATTAATTATGCGCTCCGGGCAGGAGACTCTGGCTTATGGGGGTGTTAATACAGATGCAGTACCTAATTCTGGTACGGGAGCTGTGCCAGAGGGAATAACGATTGGTGGAGATGTTGTTGTACAGCCGTTTAATGGGATTGGGGGGATAGTTAGCCTAACGGCAGCATCGGGGAATGTGAGTACCCAACTCATTAGCACTAATGGACAACAGTCCTGGAACTTTATCAACGCCACCAATGGGGGAGCGATTCGCCTTAAGGCTTCCAACGGCAGCGTTATCACTGGCGATTTGTTGTCTTACTCGCGCACTCGTCGTGGCGATGCCGCAGCAAATGGGGGAGCAATTAGCCTTGAAGCTGCCAACGACATCAATATCAATGGTGATTTGAATTCTGGCTCGTACTCTACTTATGGCGATGCTGGTAATGGGGGAACAATTCGCCTTGAAGCTTCCAACGACATCAATATCACTGGCGATTTGTTGTCTTACTCGCGCACTCGTCGTGGCGATGCCGCAGCAAATGGGGGAGCAATTAGCCTTGAGGCGACCAACGGCAGCATTACCACTGGTCTTTTGTCCTCTTCCTCAGTCTCTGTCTCTGGTTCTGGCAATGCCGCGAATGGGGGAGCAATTAGCCTTGAGGCTTCCAACGACATCAATATCAATGGTGGTTTGGATTCTTACTCATCCTCAGTTAAATTTGGCGATGCTGGTAGTGGGGGAGCGATTCACCTTGAGGCGACCAACGGCAGCATTAACACTGGCGAATTGTATTCTTACTCGTCCTCTAAATTTGGCGATGCTGGTAGTGGGGGAGCGATTCACCTTGAGGCGACCAACGGCAGCATTAACACTGGCGAATTGTATTCTTACTCGTCCTCTAATGGTGGTTCCTCTGGCAATGCCGGGAATGGGGGAGCAATTAGCCTTGAAGCTGCCAACGACATCAATATCAATGGTGGTTTGGACTCTTATGCGTACTCTTTTTCTCGCAAAGCCGGGAATGGGGGAGCAATTAGCCTTAAAGCGGCTAACGGCAGCATTAATACTAACTCTTTGTACTCTTACTCATACTCTGGTTCTCTTTCGTCATCTAATTCAGGCGGAGGGAATGGGGGAGCAATTAGCATTGAAGCGGCAAACGACATCAATATCACTGGCGATTTGTACTCTTACTCACTCTCTCAATCTGGCGATGGAGGGAATGGGGGAGCAATTAGCATTGAAGCGGTCAACGGCAGCGTCATCACTGACTCTTTGTACTCTTACTCGTACTCTAGTTCTGGCGATGGAGGGAATGGGGGAGCAATTAGCATTGAAGCGACCAACGGCAGCATTAACACTGACTCTTTGTACTCTTTCTTCTCTTACTTGTACTCGTACTTTTTTATTGGCAAAGCCGGGAATGGGGGAGCAATTAGCATTGAAGCGGCCAACGACATCAATATCACTGGCTCTTTGTCGTCTTCCTCGTACTCTTTTTTTGGCAATGCTGGGAATGGGGGAGCAATTAGCCTGACTACCACTAATGGCACAATTGCTATCAACCCCTTTGTTTACGTATCTGGTTCTGAATCCTCTCCCACAATTGATGCCTCAGGCGCTAGTGGCGGTAACATTACCCTCACTAGCCCTACGGGAATCTTCGAGCTGAAAGATGGCTTGCTCAACAGCAATGCCTCAAGTGGGAACGGCGGTAACATCCAGATTGAGGCAGCCTCGGTTTCCTTAACCAATACTGAACTGACGACTACAGCGAGTGGCGTGGGAAATGCTGGCAGCATCTCTATCTTTGCTGATGGAGAGGTTTCGCTGGACTTTAGCCGTCTGTTTACATCTTTGGAGCTAGGTGCAATAGGCAATGGGGGTGACATTACACTTGATGCAGGAGTCGTGTCTCTCACCGATGCATCCTTCATCGATACAGCTACATTTAATCAGGGAAATGCTGGTAATGTCTTAGTTAAGGTAGCTGATTCTCTTTCGCTCGACAACAATAGCGCCATATTCAGCATCACGGCTGGTATTGGTAATGGGGGCAACGTAACGGTAGAGGCTGGGGGGAGCATCTCTCTTGCCAACGGCAGTAACATCAGCACGGCTGTGAATCCGGGAGCGCTAGGCGATGGGGGTGACATTAATATCACTGCGCGAGCGCTATCCTTAACAGGTGGCTCTCAACTGGTTACGAGTACTAGTAGCAGTGGCGCAGCAGGTAACATCACTGTTAATACTACTGAAGATGTCACTATCTCTGGAGTTGACCCCAACTTCACTCTGCCTCAACCGATAAATGTATTAGTTGATAACCCTCTTCCTATAGCTGAAGTGGAGTCAAATGATGAAATAGCTCAAGCCCAGCCACTCACTCAGTTCTTCCTCAACAGTCCTAATGATGTCAATCCCAACGTGGAATTGTCCACCAGAATTCCCTACGTATCCGTGGAGGGTACAGCTATGCCCTCTGATGTTGATGGTGATGGTTTTGATAATGATTACTACGCCTTTGAAGTAACAGCAGCAGGAACTCGGGCGATTTTCGATATTGATGGACCTGTGCACGATACCTTCAAAAGCCTCAACCTCTTAGACAGTGATGGAAACGAGCTGATATCTAATTTTGACGCTTCTCCTTCTCTGGGGGCCGGAGGAAGTACGGCTATCGGTGACCCCTATCTCAGACATACTTTCAGTGAGCCTGGTACCTACTTTATTAGGGTTGATTCATATCCGACGGGTGCTTACACTCTCAATGTTTCGCTCGAAACACCAAATGCAGCAACGAGTGTTGTCAACGGACAACTTCCAAGTGGGCTATTTGCTCAAACTGAAGGTGCTGGCGTAGCAGGGAACGTAACGATTAACACCCCTCAATTGAGTGTCTTTGATGGAGGTAATATCTCTGCCACAGCAACTGAAGCTGCCACTAGCACAGCACAAGGTGGCAGTATTGAAGTGAATGCTAATCTTGTCAACCTACAAGGCAGCAACAGCGGTTTATTTGCCCTAACAGAAGGAGCCGCACCTGCTGGTTCATTGACGTTGCAGCCCTATAACAACGAGCCAACCTTGACGGTAAATCTCCAACAAGGAGCGCAGGTATCAGCTTCTACTACTTCAAGTGGTCAAGGAGGAACTCTAACAGTCACGGCTCCTGATTCGATTACCTTGAGTGGCAATGGCTCCTTCATCGCGGCTGAAACTTCCGGTAGTGGTATCGGCGGTGACTTGACCCTGGAGACGGGAACGTTAACCGTTCGGGATGAGGCAAAAGTCACGGTCAGCAGTACCGGGACAGGCAATGCTGGTAACCTGAACATCACCGCCAACTCTGTACTACTAGACAACGGACAACTGATTGCAGAAACGGCATCGGGTGAAGGCGGCAACATTAACCTCACTGTCGAGGATTTGTTGAGTCTGCGTAACAACAGCCAGATATCTGCCCAAGCGGGTCAAAACGGCAATGGTGGCAACCTTGCTATTGATGCTCAATTAATCCTTGCCGTCCCTGGCGAAGATAGCGACATCGTTGCCGATGCCGAGATGGGTAATGGTGGGAACATTGATATCACGACTTCTGGTCTATTTGGGCTAGAGTACCGTGACCAACGCACTCCTTCAAGTGACATTACGGCTAGTTCCCGATTCGGAATATCGGGTACGGTGAATGTCAATGGGCTAGCTGTTGACCCCAGCCGAGGCTTGACCAACCTGCCAACAGCAGTCGTTGATGCCTCTAACCAAATTGACCAAACCTGTGCGGCTGGAGGGACTCTAGCGAGTAGACAGAGTAGATTTGTTGTCACAGGTTCTGGTGGCTTACCTGACTCTCCTGACCAAGCTCTTAGCCCTAATGCCGTTTGGGAAGATTTGCGTTTTGTTGACAATAGAAAGCCGTCAGAAGTACAGCAGTCTGTTTCTGTACAAGGGTTAGCGACAACTAGCAATCAATCAACAACCAACAACAGACAACCGACGATCGTAGAAGCAAAAGCGTGGGAACTTAACCAAAGAGGAGAGGTAGTACTTACGGCTAATGAGCAGACAGGTACACCTTATAGCTCTTGGCAAAAGTCAGGAACTTGTCCTCATTCTTAATGGAGCTATTAGCAACAAAACACAGGAGATAGAGATAGCGTGAAAGCTATTTACCCCGGTAGTTTTGATCCGATAACACTAGGTCATCTGGATTTAATAGAACGTTCATCAAATTTATTCAAATCGGTAATTGTTCTTGTCGCAGTTAACTCAGAGAAGCAATACTTGTTTTCTCTTGCCGAACGAATTAAATTAATTAAAAACTCGATACAGCACTTAAGAAATGTAGAAGTTGATTCATTCTCAGGCTTAACTGTTAACTACGCAAAACAGCACAATGCTAAAACTATTATTCGTGGGTTACGTGCTGTATCGGACTTTGAAAGAGAATTGCAAATGGCTCAAATCAATCACAGCCTAAAACCAGATATTGAAACACTATTTTTGGCAACGGCTAGCGAGTACAGTTTCTTGAGTAGTAGCGTTGTTAAGGAAGTTGCGAGATTTGGGGGAGCTGTAGAGCATCTTGTTCCTTTAAGTGTGGCTAAAGCATTACGGGAACATTATCAATCCTTGCTGTCTTAACTCTCCCTTCTAAAGCTAGCGTCGTGAAGGTTGATCTACTACTGCCTTCAGGATTAGTTTTTCTTCAGTTGGGGCTTTAATAAAACTACTAAATTCCGAAGACTTTTTCGGGATGGCTTATATTAGGTTGCTTTTCTAGAAAAGCCTGAACTTCATTGAGAAATTTTAGATACATTTTATCACAGGTTCTACAAGACTTCATTCTCTCCTGCCATTCTCTACGGTTCAGAAGCCCTTTCTCAATTAAATAATAAATCACCTTTTCTTTATTCCCATCGACTCTACCTGATGCTACTCCACAGATTAAGCTTGCATATCTCCAACTTACACACTCGCTTTCTAACCCTACAGATAGTGGATGCAACCAACTTCCTATCAGTTTAATCCCCAATGGTTTTACTGCTGTCTTAGGAGAAATTCTTTTGATTCCTGACTTTAAAACGAATTTAGATTTTTTCATTTTAATTTACCTTCATCTAGCTTTAATTAACAACATTTCAGTAAGCTTTCACACATCTCTAATTTCCCCCCGCCGAGAACTTATATTGCTCATAGCCACCCGACTCTTGATAGGAGTATAGAATGTTTTTGTATATCACTAATTCACCAACGAGGTTTTAAGGATTTTATTTGAGAAAACTATTAATAGTTTGTTGATTTTGAAGAACTTGAGGCAAGACATTTTCTGGTACTGGGTTAAAAGATTTCTCATTAACTTTTTCTAGTATTTTTTTTATTCCCAATAGGGTTTCTTTTGTTTCTTTATAAGCTTTTGAATTTAAATAGTATTCATAAGAATCATGATTGTTAGAAGTTTTGCCAGGTTGTAACACTTCATCTTCACGTTTTTTTTGTTCCTCAATTAATTCGTCTATCTTTTCTGAAGCTTCTTGAAATATTTCTGCCCACTCAAATACTTCCATTAAATAAGGTAATTTTTCTACTTTAACACCTCTTCTAAGAAGTCCTCGGTACCAATCACTAACTTCTTCAACTTGCTCTTTCACTGGTACAGGGATTCTTATATGAGTAGATTCGTAGAGCGCTTTAGGTGCGCCTGTTTTTTTTGAAGTTCTCTTTAAGCTCATATTTGCTAATACTGAGAATGTTACCAATAACGTTAACTTTAACATATTTAGTCTTGTATAGGCAAGCATCTGAGCGACTACGAGAATGTAGCGAATGCGTAAAATAAATCAATTTATATTTTAAAAATGTAGAGCTTTAAAGTTAGTGAAGACCACGAGTAAAGCAACTTCTCCTTTACGTAGGTAGACTTTTAAAAGGATAAAGAGGCAATTTTGAGTACACTCAACTTTCAGCGTACATTCCAATTAAATTACGGTTGAAAACAGAAGAGTTACTGCTTAAGCAAAGAATTGCTAAAGCACAGCTAAGCGGACTACATCTAAGCGATTTAATCGAAGAACTATTAACTGATTGGGTTGATGGTCAAAGTTAATTTCTATCCTTTTGAAAGAGAGATAATATCCCGGTATTTTTTATGCTACCGGGAAGCTCGGTTTTGATGGCACGGGGCAGAGGAAGGGGTATCATTTGTCACCCAGTTGATGATTGATACTGGCAACCTTTAACTTATTGACCATCTCTTCTAGTCTCAAAGTGAATCGCTAGATATCTTTCTGCTGATATGCGATCGCGTAGAGCCAGAGATTTTGCTACATCCCGCACAATTGGCGGCAAGTGCTTAGGAATCAATACTGATTGTGATTCGTGAACTGGGGAAGATGGTTGGGCTAATGGAATTGTTTTTGTCATGGCTTCCTCAACTCTGTTAGCAATACTGGCTTCTCGAATAAGTCAAGATTGGCGTAATCACCATCAATGGCAGTAATTTCAAAGGGGGCAAATTGTTCGCAAGGTGCAGGACATTTAGACCAATAGACGTGATCACCTACTTTGAAGCTTGCTTTTAGCTCATCCAATTCAGCTTCCCATTCTTTTTTCTGCTGTTGTTTTTGAGGGGGTAGACCCTTACAAGCCTCAGTTTTGGCTGAGGGGTAGTTGCTCAAGGCATTAAGCACAAGACATACCATGCTCATGCTGGTGCAATGTAATAAACACTCTCTCAATTCATTTATGGTTGCTTCGTCTACTTCTTGATCAACCAATGTGGAGTCATTTTGCTCTGAGGGCATCGGCTGATCTAATTGTTCTGGTTCCTCGTCATTGCTTAGGGAATTTAGGGAAGGGTTAGGGAAGGCATTCCCTAAGGTATTTCCTAAGTCTGTGTTGCTCTGTGTGTCTGCCTCACAGCAATCTTGAGGAGTATTTAGGGAGGCTTCGGGAAGATAACCCCCCTCTAAAGATGATTCACTATCACCTTCATCAATCTGAGTAGCTACGTCGTTTAGGGAACTTAGGAAAGGGTTAGGGAAGGGGGTACCTACGTTATTCCCTAAGTCTGTGTTGCCCTCTGTAATTACATCAGAGCAATTTTGAGGAGTATTTAGGGAGGCTTCGGGAAGATACCCCCCTTCTAAAGATGATTCAGTATCAACTTCATTATTCTGATCAACTACTTCTTCTCTTAAGAAAGAGTTAGAGACACCTTTTCCTAAGTTCCCTAAGTTATCTTCAAACCTTTGTTTTTCAGGGTTTTCAGCGTAGGGAACATCCTTACCTAAGTCTTCCCTAACCTTACCTAAGTTCCCTAACTCATCTTTAGGTGGAGGTGGACTGTTATCATCGTTATTGTTATCACACCTCCAGTGATACTCTAAACGATTGCCAGCATTTCGAGTGCGTCCAAATCCTTGTTTTACTGCTTCGATCATGCAATCTCGTGCTTGTTGAGCCGAGGGGCGTTTTTTGACAGCAAACAATTCTCGGTACTGCTGCGCCTTAATCCAGCCATCCTTACCATTGGTATCGAGACGCTTAGACAAGTCAATCAGCTTCACGATACCTGGTGCTAATCCCTCTTCATCAGAAAAGCTATGTACTAGCTTTACTTGACCGATGTAGAACTTAGCCAGCGCGATCGCCATTTCCATGATGACCAACGGTATCTCCTCCGATGGGCAGCTTTTACCAGCAGCGAGTTCCCAAAGGACGTGCAGATTAAGTGCCAAGCGCCCGATATATCCTTCCATCTTCGAGTACACAGCCCTCATGCCTGGTCTGGGGTGAGTTACTCGGAGCTTCTCAAGCTGATTGTAGATTCGCTGGTATCGCTTAAAAGCTTTACGAGATAGGCGATATTCCATTTCTGGTAGCTGATCAATTTGGCGATAAAATCCAGCAATGCGATCATGTATTTGAACAAATTGCCCATCATCATCGGATAGAGTCGCAGCCACCAGGGGCTGATTGATAAACAGAAATCGTGCCCACTGACCATCCGGATCAGAGCAATCGGCAATGTGATTCTTCAGAACCTCTGGCTGAATTGTGCCAAAGATTGAAAGGTTAATATTTCGGAGATCAACCTTGATGCCACTAGCCCTCAATACAGTTTGACCTCTGCCGTCGAAGTAGGAGAGTATATCTTGCTTGTCACTACCTCTTCCACCACGGTAGGAATTGGCACTACTGAATAAGCCGGATAGTTCATCAATAAGAGCTAACAAGGCTTTATCCGGTGCTTTGCTAGCTTGTACCGGGATAGCTTCACCTGTAGCATTCGTGAGATAGTACAGCGTAGGATCTTTAGGTTCCTCTGGCTTTTTACCCTTCTTCCCAGATTTCTCCCATAACTCTACTGCCGCCTCATATTCCTCCATTGCCGCTTTGTGAGCATCGATCTTTTCTTGGCGTAATTCATTCAATGGATCAAGGATGATATTGTCAAGAATCGGTGATTTTTTTTGCCCCGAATCAGATACCAGCGCAGAAAAGATAATAGGAGGCACACGGAACCTTTGATTCCGATGAATCACCAGTTTCGTGCCGACCTTGTGTAGGCTTGATACACCAGTTAACAGTGCTGTAAAAGCGGATTCAGGGCGTATGGAGAGCCAACTGCACCAAAGTTTGAGCGGAGTGGCTAACGCCTCTGGAAGGTAATCCTGTAAATCAAGGGATTGATCACCTAAGTTGAGGAGATTTTCTACTTGAGCTTGATTATCGCCACGATCAATCTCTAGATCAGATTCCGCAAGCCTTTCATAGTAAAGTGTTCTGAGTTCATGGGTGTAGATTTGGCTAGCAGCAGAAAGGCGGTTTAGTTGTCCGGTTAGGTAAGAGCCGGTTGCACCTTGAGCGATAAGCTCATCAATTTTTTCCGTAACCTGCTCAAGGGTTAAGGAGTCAAAACCAGGGGGGAGGGCAACTTTACTACCCTTATCACCTTTAGACCCGCCAGAATTTTGATGATTGTCGTTGGTAGTATAAGGTTTAAAATCCGGCACTACGACCCCAACTTCAGCCGCCAGTTCTTTTACCAGCTCTACGAATTCAGAACCACGAGGGGAGCCGTTTCCACCTGCTAAACGATGGCGATACTCAATTACACTTCCCCCAATCTCACACGCTGGACAACGCCAAACAGGGGAACCATCTTTAATTTCGGTGTAAAAGGCTGTACCTGATTGAGAATCGTGCCACGGGCAGTTGCCCTTCAGTTTGCTGCCATGCTGTTTAAAATCATGTCCGTGCCAGCTAAATGCACGATCCAAAGATAGTCGAGGGTAGATTTCTATTCTAAGCAGGTCTGTTAGGGTGGTGCCGCCTGTCCAGTCATTTACCGTTGAGCGGGGTTTAACTTCAGTTTTCTTTTTGACTGGGTACAATCCAATGTCTTCCGGCTGATCAATTGTGGGAGGATATTCCGACCATTGCACCCACTGATAAGCCTTGCCTGTTACACCAACGGTAGGGGGTAGTAAGGTGTGCCCACCATTTTTAGAGAGCAGTTCCCCAACATGATGAGAACCATCAGCCTTGAGGCTAAAACCTGAATTAGCTTTGAAGTTCTCCGGCTCTTGGTTAAAGGCTACTAGAAAGCGATAACCACCGCTTGGAGTGCGGAACATCGGAGCATCTTTCAGTAGTGGATACTGTTCAACCCATTCTGCAATAGCGCGATCGCATTCTTCAGGGCTAGCAAAATCTTTCTGATCAAAGTCGATCCATCCAAGCCAGTGCTTACCATTCCATCCGCCCAGTGTTCCAACGCCAGTTTTAGGATTCTGGAACCAAGCTTTGTAGATCTCTTCAATCGGTTGGGTATTCTGCCATTGCTTCCAGTTAACAGTCTTTAGATATTTACCATCTAAGAAACAAGGCTGCTTAGGGTCTTTTCCCTGTTTTGCTGCTTCAATAGGGCATTCTGGCAAGGGTGGGCGACCAAGAGCCAACAACCAATTAAGTGTTTCTTGGACGTTTTGAGGAGGCTTCTTAGTGAAGTTTGTGACCATTACAGCACCTCCTCAACAGCGTTCAAGTGAGCAACAACGGAAATATTGTCAGTCCGTCTAGCTTTCTTGAACCCCCTGAGATTGCTAGAATTTGAGGAAAAGTCATATTTTTTTTGCAAATCATTAAGTAAATAGCTTAATTTATGGATGATCATAGAGAAGTATCTTGCTGCCCCGTACTCATGTAGCACGGGTGGTAGATCCCTCAGCACTGGAGGAGTCTCGCAATCTACAACCAGTGCGTGGGGGGGTGAATATAAAAATCAGAAGGCTCAGTAGTAAGTATCTGCTGAGCCTTCTGATATTTTCCTCCTAAAAAGGGGGATTTGGAACGCTCACTTCTATTCAATTTGGACGCATTGCGGCTGAAACCCTTACGGTTCCAGGTAACTAAAAAAAAGGCAGCACTGGCTACGTTGAGAATTACCCTTGATGCAGGATCTTTGCACGTTACTTGGCAGCACGGATAACCTCGACCTTGTTGCCTGATACAGTCTCATAGATTTTATCTCCTTTGATATGCCTCATTTTTCCTCCAACTCCTCTATGTAAATTGCTGAGTAGTCTCGCATAATCATCAATGTAGTTTTTCCAAGCTTTTCTAAATATCCTAATAACGCTTGCAAGATCATCTTTTTTTCCTTGAATTTTAATTTGTGCAATCAATGTAGAAAATTCGATCAATCTGTATAAATCCCCTGAATCGAGAGGGTAAGGATTCTCTTTTTGTTTAAGCATCTTAAGTTCTTCTCGCATCTTCCTTTCTTTAGTATCTCTATTAGGCAAAGCTTGCAAATATCCTAGTACACTTCTTTGTCCTTTATTATAATTAAATTGCTGATCATCAGGTAAAACGTAGGCAACAAAAATCAATTCAGGAAATACTGCACAGAATAATTCACTTAATTCTTGTTCTAAACATAAATACTTAAACCATTCATCAGCATCTTTATAAATTCTAAAAGTTTTTTCTAAATAATCTAATTGATACAAGGTATCGATTACATCCAAAACTGCTTTAGCTAAGCAAAACATAGAGTAAAGGAAATATCCAAAAGGCTTAGCAGCTTTAGATTCCTCTGTTTTATTAAGGGGGAAATTTACTAACCGAAGTGCTGCTCTACGCTGAAAAGCCCACCACAAAGCACTTTCCCAGCCGTAAACTGAAGAAAGAAATGCATCTTTCTGTATTTCCCTTGCATCTTGAATAGGCTGAAGATTGCTTAATAAATCAATAGTAGTTAGTAATTTTAAGCAATCTTCAGGTATTTCGATTTTCATTGTCCCATTGCCAAAGTCAAATGTTATTATTGTTGACATACATAATATTCCGCTAAGTACCTCTGCCGCAAACAGAGGTATTCTTATAAAACTAGTACAATTTTACTACGAAGTAAGAGATTGTTGCTATTAGCAAGAAAAATAATTTGATATCAAACAAATTATTTTTGCCGTTTCCTACCACTAACTTAGTGAATTACTCAACCATAACATTGTAGTTACTTATACTGTTGTCACTTCTATTTTTGCCTCTTTTGGCTTCCCCTCAGATACTTTAATATTTGGCTGCTCCAATATTAAAGCTCCACAAATTGGTTCACCCCCCCCCGGCGATCGCGGCTACCCAAGTGGGATAGTTCGCCTGTGCTTCTTCAAGTTTCTTAAAGACTTTGGGCTTTACTTTGACTCTGACTAGCTGACCGTCGTAGTCAAGATCGAATTGTTTCTAGCCATTCTCAACGTTTTCGTTTTCTGGAAATTCATTGATCTTGATGGTGAGTTCTAGTTTTCCTTGTGTTTGCATGGGATAGAGTAGCTCCTGATCTTGAATGTTATAAAAGTCCGACCAATTGAACCGTAGCAGCATCAATGACCCGTTGCAAGAATACGTGGTAGTTACGTCAGTGGTCATAAAAAATATGGATGGTTTCAAGGCTACCTCAAGGCAACTTAAAGCCACCTCAAATCTACTTAAAGGCAACCTAAAGCCACCTCAAATCTACTTAAAGGCAACTTAAAGCCACCTCAAATCTACTTAAAGGCAACTTAAAGGTCACTTAAAATTCAGTGACCTTTAAGTTGCCTTTAAGTTGCCCTTAGGTAAAACTTGAACCTTATCTAGACCTGGTTTTCCTTCAAAGTCCTACTATACAAGGATTCTGCTCCATTCGAGTTTCACCTCAAGGCAACTTAAAGTTCACCTCAAATCTACTTAAAGGCAACTTAAAGTTCACCTCAAGGCGGCTTCACTTTAAGTTCAAGAGTATCCTGGAACCAGGAAAGTAAAAACTTGAAGTAAGCTTGCTGGATATCTTTGTGATCCACGTCCCAGTAGACAGCTCAAAACTTAGGCGAGTGTGTTGAACCGATCAAGGGTCGTTTCCTGATTCACCCCTGACCTCAATACCGTAATCAGTAAATAGACCAGCAATAGATATATTTAAGGCTTTCGCTAGCTTTTCAATATTTTCTAAGGAAGGATTGCGCTCTCCTCTCTCAATATCTGAGATGTAGGTACGGTGGAGATTAGCCCTTTCCGCCAGTTCCTCTTGAGAAAAATCCAATTCTCGCCGTCGCCGCCTAATGGCTTTCCCAAAGCGTCGATTGATGCCCGATTGATCTTCTTGCTTCACGGCATCATGGTCGGGGAATGCAGACCCTAAGTCTATAGACAATAAATGACACTTTGTAGGCTATAAGTGTAAAAGTACGCAAGAGTAGTAGATACAAGCAGGAACGAACTCAACCTACAACTGACAAATTTATGTCTATTGTCCATTCTGACCCAGCTTCAACACCCTCACGAATCACTGACCGAAAAGCAATCTATGAGCAGGCACTCCATGACTTTGCGATTACAGATCTGCTTGCTCAGCTACAAAATAGACAGCCAATCACTCAACCTGAATTAGAAATGGTTGCTGCCTTGTTGATTGAGCAGCTAGCAAAAAACCTCGACTCTCATTTAGTTGCTGCCTATCTCGAAGCCATTGAGCAAGGCAATCGCGAAATAATTCCTGACCCCATTAGTGTGGAATATCCTAAATCCACCGAACTCCCGGCTAATTTTCCTACTGCTGCTCCTGATCCTCGCTTCAATTATGGCGATCGCATACGTCTGTGTTTTGTCCCGATCAATGGTGAGACAGAAGGCGAAACAGATACAGGGCAATGCATTGGGCGTTACTATGCGTATGCGCCTCATCACTGTGAGTGGATGTGGAAGTATGTAATTTGGTTCGACAAGGAATCAGTAAGTGCCTCTTGGTGCGTTGCCACAACCGCTTGGGAGGATCAGCTAAAACCTTTACCCCAAGAGGAGTTGGTATGAGAAACGGACGCTCTTTTGGGGAATGGGAACAACAACTACTTGAACGCTTTGCCAATCGTCGTCCCTTGGCACTAACACCTCAACAACTGGCAGAAAAATGGCCAGGGATTAGTCGTAATCAAATAGCAATGCTGTGCCAAACCGATATATCGCGTGTCAACCGCTGGCTCACTCAAGGACGAAGTCAGGAAAAACCGAGTCCTTACTACTCGCAAACTCTTGCACTGTTTGATATCTTCTTAGAGTTTCACGAACAGCTTCCAGCACCTTTGATTAGTCGAT
The DNA here is from genome assembly GCF_014849525.1 of Microcoleus sp. FACHB-SPT15. Classification (NCBI taxonomy): domain Bacteria; kingdom Bacillati; phylum Cyanobacteriota; class Cyanophyceae; order Oscillatoriales; family Microcoleaceae; genus Microcoleus; species Microcoleus sp. FACHB-SPT15. The sequence continues at coordinate 16,123 of NZ_JACJNU010000035.1, forward strand.
ATTGTGATTGTGACTAACACAGAGCCAGCTACTCTTATATGTTTTCTTTCGCCTAAGATGTGGTGTTTGATCCATAGCTTTTTCAAAAAGTCAATGCCCGGACAGCATAGACATTAGCTAGCTGTTGATGGGAGGCTATTTTTGGCTGTGATTATCTAGCGAATTAAGCCTCCTCCCATTAACTTTATGGCTGACAAATCCTATTTAGAAAAATTACTGGCTCCTTATGCCAAGGCTCCGGTTTATTATCCAGATACCCTAGAGCCAGATATCATTAATTACATGAAAAAAAAAACATAATACGATGGCGAAATGTTCCGAAGCCTTTGATGCGTGGTTACATCTTATCGAAGGAAATACTAGGGTTATTTATACGGTATTAGTAAAAAATAATATTCCTGCAATAGTAAAACATGGAAGTTTAGATTGGAGGAATAGAGGTGATGTTCCTCCTCCCCTTACTCTTCATTGGTGGATAGATGTAGACCCTTACCGTATTGATTATAGAGGAAGAGATTGGTATAATTTCAATCCTTCAAATAAATCCATAATTGAACAAGTTCCTTATGGAGTTTTTCTTCCTAGTGATTTTCCCCTCGTTTCCTATAAATTTGAAAGAGTTGAAGAACTTCCTCCCTTGAGATTAAGAGGTTGAGTAGGTTTCACCTTGAATTACAGAGTTAAAACTTGCTTTTTTCAGTAAAAGGATGCATTTCTTCTGTTGTTAAACATCCCTGAAAAATCATCACGTATCATGCTTTTTCAGGGATTTTTGCTACAATAGAAGAAGGATTATTGATACGGTTATGTCCAACCTGCGTACTGAGAATTTTCCTGAACTAGAATCTATCTACGCTGATATCAAAACCTTTATTCAGCAATGTAAGCGCTTAGAGGATAAGATTATTGCTTCTGGCTTACAGAAGATAGCAAAAAGTATTGGTAGAATTGTAAACTATCAAGCAAACAATCGAGATTACTGGAATCACATAAGTAGCGCTGCTACCGCTATTAATTGCTTAATTAATTTATATGAGTGGCGGCTTTGCAACGCAGTTAAAAAAACGCTTTCTAATCTATTTGATCGTTTAGCTGCTATCCTTCCTGATGATTTTCAACTCAATCTATTTGAAGCTTCTGAAGAGTTTGGCTGGAACCGGGTACCAGAGGAAGAAAGCACTTCACCTAAAACTAATGAGCCTTGGTTCTCTTTAATAAAAAAACTAGCCACCATTCAATCACCACATTGGCTCGTTCAGTTGTTGAAAAGAAATTGGGTGTCGCCATTTCAAGGTAAACAGCTAACATTTGCTGATACTCTTGTGTAGTTATAACTTTCACTCCTAAGTTATAACTACAGGACAGTTTCGCTCAATCTCCTGAACAGACTCCAAACTGTTTAAATACCTCACGAAATCTAGCGGGATTTTTACCAAAGTACGAAAGCAGTACACCAAACGTAGCTGACTTATCAGCATCTCCAAAGCGGTGATAGCCTTCAGCAAAGCAGAGTGACTGTGCATTTTGGCGCAGTTGCTTATACCAGTTAGTTCGGGTATCGCTTTTGGTTAAGACAATAGCTTCGGTGACTCTACCGCTATCAATCTCAGTCATCAGTTTCTTGAGGAACTTTGATACTTCCGAGAACGGAGGATTAAGAAACACCCGCCCAGCCCACTCATGCTTCAGGGCATCATCCTCAAGAGTCAGGTGATGACTTGCTGGAACATTGGGATTATCTCTACTATTACTGGCAGGATCTAAGTCAATGCCACCCATACAATCCACTACTGCTTTTAAGAAGTACTTAGGGGTGTAATGCTCATCTGATTTGGCAGTGATGAACTTCTCATGTTTTCCTCTGGGAACCTTCTGTGCGATCACGGATTCTATCTTTAGCCGCTGTTCACTAGTAAGGCTCAATTTATCCAAGCCAGACTTTACCTGCATCCAAAAGACTTCTCGCTCAGGCTTACTTGGCTTGAGAACTACACAGCCTAAATACTTTGCCGTCTCTTTTTTTAAACCACCTTCTAAATAGCTGTGCCTTAAGTGGCATCTTAAGCTATTTGCTCTTTTTCCTTTGTACTCCCTCCAAGTGATAAACATACTAAAAAGAATGCGGTATATAAATGTACCTATAGTTTAGCCTTTTTTACTGTCTTTAAAGAATATATATGCTTAAAAGAATGCGGTATACAAATATACCTCTGTTCCAACAGACATTAGTTGCGATGTTATGCGTACCGCTGCACTTTTATTATTGAATTTTGGATAACTAAGAAAGAGCCGGGAAGTCAAGTGAAGGGTAAGATGGTGGACGCTCTCCTCAAGCAACACTGTAGATGACAGCAGCGGTCAAGATCCAGCCTCAAGGTTTTAGCGTACAGTACCCAAAAACTCAATGGCGAGTTAGCTTTGTTGAGGACTCTGCTGGTAAGTTCCGGTTTCTGCTGTCTGGTCAAAACTTCAAATTTGAGCCACGCGCTCGCTACCGCTATCCAAGCCATGACGACGCGAGACGAGCTGCCCACTGTTTTCTCGAACTCATGAAGCGGTTGGAACGTTCCCGAATGAAGCTGAGCATTCTGGCTGAGATAGGCATCCTCAAGTTCCCACAAGAGACTTATCGCCAACACGAGCTATGGTTAATTGTTGATCGCACTCGCTACACCTGGGAAGCCATTACAGCCAGCGGATTCTGCTGGCGATCGCAGCGCTGGTACAAGCAGCCGGATACAGCTATCGTCAAAGCTAGGATACACATTGATCGGGAACTGGCAGTTTCTCAAATCCGAGGTGTTGTGGGGTGGGTTTAATCTTGTAACCTAACCTGCTGAAGCTCTTCGGTGTAAGTCCTCAATCACTGGGATACTTCTAGTCGCAAGCTTCCCTTTGGTGTTACCTTTGCGGATCAGAAGCTCTGGTCTAACTTTCCCTTTGCTGTAGACATCATTAACGTTAAGGGTACAGGCTTCATTGATGCGACAACAGCAGTAGAGACAGATCCCGAACAAAGCGTGATCGCGTGAAGTCTGCAATCATTGGCGAAAAAGCAACTGGATTTCAGATTGGGTGAGAATCTTGGCTTGCCCGTGTCGGTCGATTTTCATCCCCTGATGATCTAAAGCAATGATTTATCAAATTACACTAATTTTGTAATACGAGTAATATTTAAAAATTATGCGTATTACTTAAAGGAAAGTAGTGATTGATTTAAAACTTGATAGTGATTCTAATCACTAAAGATCTAAATGAAAGACCGCCATAATCTATAGGGATTTACGAAGTTCTTATTCAACAACGCCTAATGCTGCTGATGGAGTTATTCGCTTCAAAAAGCACAAAGGGTAGGAGAGCTATCAGCAAATAAAGCTTAAGTCTGGATAAACACATGATTGATAATCGTCGTGCTATCAACACAAGTGGTGGTAATTATAACGAACGAATAGAAGGTAATTACGTCCAAGGTAACTATTACGCAGGCAGTCAACAGAAGAGTATTGATGAAATCGCCGCTGAAATTCAGCAATTACTCGAACAGCTGGATAAGTTTTATCCAACAGACACCACTACTGGAAAGATGGCACTTGCTACTGAAGCAATGAGCCGCATTGAGAGTAACTCTAGCTTGGCTGAACGAATAATTAGTGCGTTGCAGGCTGGTAGTATTGAAGCCATTGCACAGCTCCTCAACCATCCTGCTACTAGCTTTGTGATCGGTGCGTTAGAAGATTGGAAAAAAACTAAGAAAATTTGACCATACTTCTTTTAGGTTCTTAGTTATATCAGAAACCGAATTATGAAAAGCAAAGGGTAGTAGATGTTTTTCTGGTTTCATCTACCCAGTCAGTGGTTTTCAGCAAGACAAAAGTTCCAGTACTATTCCGGTTTATTACTCGCTGTAGCTGCTAGTTTAATTGCCCTATGGGGCTTAATTATACTATTTTGTAAACCTGGGACTTGGGTACAACCTATTAAAATTATTGCTCTTTCTCGCCTAACCACTGGTGTGTGCGTAATGGCAATTGGTGGAACTCTTATGTATTCGTCCCGATATCGTCAACGCAAATTAAAGAGAGAGCCTATCGGCATCGAGAATGGTATTGATGATTGCAACATTGATGATGGTAATTCTACTTCTACTATTAATACAAGAGGCGGTAACTATAACGAATCTGTAGAAGGGAACTACATACAAGGTGACTACAACTACATCACAATACAAGGTGATCGCATCAGAATAAGTTCAAACTTCTCTGAGGTGGCTGCTCAACTCTTAAAAATTGTGATTCGCCTACAATCTGAAGGTTACAGCAAAGAAGAGGCACAACGGCTAGTTGCTCTTAATTTAGAAAATCAAGCTAAAGATAAGCCTTCTGTCAAAGAAAAGTTGTGCTGTTGGAATCAAGTTATCGGTAAGACTAGTAATGAAAGTTCTCTGTTTGAAGCAGCCACAGCAGTTGTTCAAGCTGCTACCGAAACTTCTTTGTCTGTACCTGCTACCGAAATTATTCAAGCGGCTCCTGTTTCTAATACTAATTTTCTCAACTTGCTTCTAAGAGAACCTGTAGAATATCAGCAATTAGAAGACCTTCTTGAATCTGGGCAATGGCAAAAGGCTGATATAGTTACGGCATCACTTATACTGAAACCCTTATCACAAAAAATTGGTCACAATCAAAAGCTAACAGATCATATCGGAAAGTACATAAAAGAAGACTTTCCTGGTGAAAACTTACGCTCTATAAATAGTCTCTGGCTCCGATATACTGAAGGGCGCTTCGGTTTTAGTGTTCAAAAGGATATATGGAGAGAAGTTAACAGAAATTACCCAGCTTTTGGAGAACGTGTTGGCTGGTATGAAGGCGGCTGGATATATTATACCGATATTACTTATTCTCTAAAAGCACCATCAGGTCATCTTCCTATTTTGGTATTGATAGCACCCTATCTTCATCGTTCTCGAAAGTGTGTCTCTGCAAGCAAAGCCTTAAGGCTTTTTGCCTTACGCCAATACACAATGTATTAAAGGTTATATCAGGTGGGATTATCGGTATTAAACAACGTAAAATAACGTGCGATTGATAAGTTGGCTTGATAGATACTAAAAAAACTGCATAGCTTGCCCCAGCCCCGAAACTGGTCACATAATTATGCTTATGGCTCGTATCGAGGTTTTGAGCAATTGGGTAAAGTTCTAAAACTTGCTGATTATCTCCCAGAAAACTCGTCACATAATAATTTAGATTGGCGAGAGGGATTCCGAGAACACCTAGAGGAAGATGAACGAAGTGATAACACTATCACTAGTTACTTAAGTGACTTAAATATTTTTGTTAAATGGTTTGAGAAGACTCAAGGAAACTTTGCCCCTAATCTTATCACTGCTTTAGATCTAAGAGACTATAAACGTGACCTGTTGTTAAAAAGCAAACCGGGAACGATTAACCGCAAGCTATCCGCTATTAGCACTTTTCTAATTTTTGCCAGAGACGCGGGGCTAATTCACAGCATCCCGAAAATTCCTAAGCAGGTAAAGGAGCAGCGCCCTGGTATCCGCTGGCTTAACCGCCCCGAACAGCACGGCTTGCTGCGGCGAGTGGAACGCTACGGTGAGCAGCGGGATTTAGGAGCGATTAAGGTTTTGCTTAACACTGGCTTACGAGTTAGTGAACTGGCTGATCTGCTCTGGAGTGACGTGGAAATCTCTGATCGCAAGGGAAGCTTGATTGTGCGATCGGGTAAAGGTAGTAAGCGCCGAACCATTCCTTTAAATAAAGATGCGCGATCGGGATTTCTACTGCTCGGCTACGACCAACACCAGGGAACTGATCAGCCAGTGATGGTAGGGCAGCGTGGTCGCTTGACACGTCGGGGCATTGAACACATGGTGGAGAAGTACCGGGGAGACCTTGATGGATTCTCCTGTCACTCACTGCGCCATACCTTCTGCAAAAATTTAGTTGATGGCGGCGTAGGATTAGAAAAGGTGGCGGCGCTGGCGGGACACGAATCGCTTGAAACCACCCGCCGTTACTGTCAGCCCTCGTATCACGACTTAGAGAAAGCGGTTCAGGTTATTGGTGAAGAGGAAGATTAAGCGTTAGCTAAATTCAGTAGACCAAAAACTTTTGCGATCGCAGGAGCGCGTCCACGATCCTATAGAACCCATTTGGGTTCTTTGAGGACAAGCTAAGACTCCTGTATTCGCACAGTTCCCTTACATAGGGCAAAATCTGAGTCTACTGACTTTGTTATTAAACTGATATTGATAATATTTATCCGGGATTCAATTTTCTGCATCTGTAGCTTTGTATAACTACTATTTTTATATAACCGCCATTTTCTGTAAAAGCTAATGATATTTGCTTTGTTATGGTTAGGAATATGAAGAAAATTCTGATTTTATCCGCCAATCCCGTCAATACAAGTAAGCTTCGTTTAGACGAGGAAGTACGGGAAATCCAATCTGCATTGGAGCGTTCCAGACACAGGGAAGAATTTGAACTCATTCCCCGTTTGGCTGTGAGGATTGACGATTTACGCCGCGCACTGTTAGATCACTCTCCACAAATTGTTCATTTTTCGGGTCATGGGGATGGAACGGACGGCATAGCATTGGAGGATAACTCCGGACTCGCGCAATTGGTTAGTACGGAATCGTTGAGTAATTTATTCAAGTTATTTAGAGACACAGTTGAGTGTGTGTTGCTCAATGCTTGTTATTCAGAAACTCAAGCAGAAGCAATTTACCAGCACATCAATTGTGTTATTGGCATGAAAAGTGCCATCACTGATATTGCTGCTATTCATTTTTCTAAAGCATTTTATGACACTCTTGGTGCTGGGAGAAGCTATGAAGAGGCTTTTGATTTTGGTTGTAACAATATTGACCTCAATAGCATACCAGAGTCTTTAACTCCAAAATCACGTATCAGAAATAAGTCCAAAACTTTATTCTCTAACAAGGAGCAAAAATCGGATATGACTGGAAACCGCGATATTCATATTGGTAGTGGCAATTATAACGAGCGTATTGAAGGTGACTATATCCAAGGGGATTACTACGCTACTAGCAAACAACAAAACCTTGCTGAAGTTGCTGGTGAAATTCAAAAGCTTCTAGAACAGTTAGATAAATCTTATCCTACTGATACGACGTTGGGCAAGATGCAAGTAGCTGCCGAAACTATTAAAGCTATTGAAAATAATCCAATGAGAGCAGAACGGATAACTAGTGCTTTAAAGGCTGGTGGTGTTGAGGCTTTGGCTCAACTGCTCAATCATCCTGCTGCTAGTTTTGTCATTGGTGCATTAGAGGATTGGCAGAAAACTAAGGATAGTTAAATATAGTTCTACTTTTCTTACACGTTTACTTTCCTAGACATTAAAGAGACTAACGGAGATTCAACTATGACAGAGAATAACAAGTCCGAGAATCGCCGTCTCGATATTGAAGAAGGTAATTATAACGAGCGGGTTGAGGGAGATTATGTCCAAGGAAGGAATAATTTCTTAAACAATAACTTTGTTCTTTTTGGACGCAAAGGCAGTAGTGACGCATTAACCTTAGCAAAGCGCTCTCGTATTCGACAGGACTTATTAAAACTGGTTGAGCTGGAAATTGAAACTCGGCTCAACACTTCTCTTCACAATCGAGTTTATCTTGTTTTGGAAGCCGAGCAAAATCCATCTCAGATAAAATCGCCTTGGCAGATAGAAGTGAAAGTTGGTTCTAAGCCGAAAGTTAGTTTAAAGGACACAGAGATTACTAAAGTCTTTGACCAAGCAGATGTTGCCGGTAGATTATTAATATTAGGACAACCAGGAGCTGGGAAAACTACCATGCTTCTTAAATTAGCTGAGAACTTAGTAATGCGTGCTAAAGATAACTCAGCACATTCCGTACCAGCCGTGCCAGTACTATTCTCTTTGTCTTCTTGGAAGAATGATCATCAAACTATAAAAAATTGGTTAGTTGAGCAGCTAAAAGACAAATATGGAGTGCGTCAAGATATTGGTAAACAGTTGGTAGACAATCAAGAGATTATACCTCTGCTAGATGGTTTAGATGAACTAGCAGCAACTCGTCAAGAAAAGTGTGTTCTTAGAATCAATCAGTTTTTACATCCTGGTACTTGGAATAATCCTGTAATTGTTTGTAGCCGCATTCAAGAATATGAGCGTTTTATAAGTTTACTACAGTTAAATAGTTCTGTAGAATTACACCCTTTTTCTCCTCAACAAGTTTATCAATATTTACAAAATACAGGTCACTTAAAATTATGGGAGAGTATTAGTCATGATACTGATTTAAGTGAATTAGCTAAAACACCGCTTCTGTTAAATATTATTGTACTCTCTGCTCAAGAAATATCAATAGAAACATGGCAGCAGTTTAAGTCTTCTGAGGAACGTTTAAGTTACCTATTTGATGCTTATATTCGTAGGATGCTTAAACGTCCTTATCAAAATAAACAACCTAAGCAGGAAAATACTCAACGTTGGTTAAGTTGGTTGGCACATCGATTAATTAAGGAAAAGACAACTGAGTTTTTAATTGAAAAAATGCAGCCAGATTGGTTGAAAAATAGAGCCAGAGAATTTATTTATATTGTTTTTCTATGGGAAGTTATAGTAACACTGATTTTTGGGCTAATTGGTGGGCTAATTTTTGTTGTTTGGCAAACTCCCAACCCCACTGGGGGGGTATCTTTTGGGTGGGGGTTCGGGCTAATTTTTGGGCTGACTTTAGGGCTGCTTGGTGATTTTATAGAAAATAAAATTGAAAGAACAATTGTTTTTATTAATTTAATACCTACTTTGAGTAAAACAACTATAAGTGGGCTTATTTCCGGGCTTATTTCCGGGCTTATTTATGTGCTTATTTATGGACTATTTTCTGACTATCAATTTGATAGTGATAGTGAGCTTGAGACACTAAGTGGTGGGCTATTTTTAGGGCTATTTCCAGGGCTATTTTATGGGCTAGTTGGAAATAAAATTCAGACAATTAAAACTTCTAATTTTTCTCTTAAGAAGTCTTTAAGTAATTTGAAATCTTGCCTGATTTTAGGGCTATTTTTAGGGCTATTTTCAGGGCTGATTTTTGGGCTGATTGAAGGGCTGAAATCAGGGCTATTTTCAGGGCTATTTTCAGGGCTGATTTTTGGGGCAATTTCAGGGCTATTTTCAGGGCTGATTTTTGGGCTGATTGGAGCGCTATTTTCGGGAATAGATGGGCTGGAAATTGAAAATAAAACTTCTCCAAACCAAGGTATTCGGCAATCAGTTATTAATACTATAAAAAATTCAGCAGTTAGTTCCTTATCTGCTAGTTTGATTATCTTTATAATTCAAATATTAACTCAAAAAATAAATATAATAGATAAGCTTAATAATCCAATTTCAGCTGATTGGATCGTGCCTGGAATATTATGGGGAATACTTATTGGAATATCCAGCAGCGGAATCCCTGCTATTAAGCATTTTATTCTGCGTATAATTTTGTGGTCTAGTGGCTCTATTCCTTGGAATTATGCGAGATTCCTCGATTATTGTACCAATCGCCTATTTTTGCAACGAGCTGGTGGTAGTTATCGCTTCATTCATGACCTGCTACGTCAACACTTTGCTAAGCCCTATACACAAAATTTTTACGCCCCTGTTCAATCAGTTTCAGTACAACCCTCTCCTCCACAAGTTACAAATCATACTGTCTGTAAAAATTGTGGTCATCATAATTCTGCTAGTAACAACTTTTGTATCAAGTGCGGAACCAAAAGGAATTAAGTTGAGATCAATAGCTAAAGAATGTTGTTTATTTCTTATCTCGCAAGACAGGTGACTTTTGAGAGCAAGATTCAATTCTGATTCTAAGGCTTATGCTTGTTGAGTTTTGTCAGTCAACCAGCAGCGTAGACTCAACCACTGCCATGCTCGACGCTCACTTACTTAACAAAACCGATGTTATTTTTACGACAGTTTGCCTAATTATCCCTCTTCTGTCACTCTCCGAGAATTAGAATGAAGAAATAAATACTGTAAACCTCGTGCATTGTAGGTAGGGCAATGGATGTAGAGTTACAAATCCTGAAACATTTGGCAAGA
>NZ_JACJNU010000036.1:0-110375 GCF_014849525.1 Microcoleus sp. FACHB-SPT15
CAAACACGATCAATTACCGTTACTTGATTAATGCTCTTTTGGCGCGTCCCTACTTGAATAATATATTTGTACTACAAATTGGCGATCGCGCTGTGCCAGTTGCGTAAGTCCTGATGAGTTATCGAGACTTTCACCGCGCTTGGCATGGTAAGCTCTCCTTCGCTTAATCATTCGGTACTTGACAAACGAGCGATCGCCTTTCCCCTCATCCAGCAGGATATCGATGTGCGATTCGCTAATGCGATCGCTTCGCTTCACGCGCTACATACAAGATATGCAACGATCGCGCCCTCCTAATCAAACACCTCCAAAAGTGCGATCGCGCTACACACAGACTATGCGATCGCTACATGGTGGAATAGATTAATAGGAGCAAAGAGGCGATCGCTCCTGTTGCTACTCCTTCACAGCAAAGGAAAGCGATTGTGCAAAGCGCAGCATCAGAGGCGATCGCATTCTAGAAAAGAGCAATTATTCAGGAAAGTTTGCAACAATCAAGTTAAAGGTCTGATTCGGATAAAGGTTAAGCTCGTGACATCCATATCACAAAACACTAACGTCGAGATGAAAGCCTTCCCTATCCGCCTGCAAGAAAATGGGCAAATTACCGTCCCGCAACCTGTACAGGATAACCTCAACCTCACTGAAGGGGATATGCTAACACTGCTGCAAGTTGGTAATCTAGTCTTGCTCACTCCCAAACAGCCTCAAGTTCCCCAACTAGCAGATAAAATTACGGCAATCATGGAAGCAGAAGGCATCACCTTAACGGATTTACTAGATGGAATAGAAACAGAACGCGAGGCAATCTGGCAAGAACAACAAAATGCCTAGCATCTTTGCCGACTCCAGTGTATTGATTGCTGGGGCAGGTTCACCCACTGGAGCTAGTCGAGCTGTACTGACAATGGCTGAAATTGGTCTTTTCAAATTAGTCATATCACAGCAAGTAATAGAAGAGTGCCAACGCAATCTCAGTAGAAAATTACCCGCAGCCATACCCATTTTCACACAACTGCTAACTGCTATCGACCCCGAAATTCAACCTAACCCACCCGTAGCAGAATTAGCTCGATGGACATCAATTATTGAAGCCAAAGATGTTCCAATTCTAGCCGCTGCCGTGTTAGCCAATATTGACCGTCTATTAACATTAAATACTAAAGACTTTACCCCCGAAGTTGCCGCACAAAGCGGATTGATTATCCAAACTCCCGCCGAGTTTATTAGAGAAATTCGAGAAATTGTAGAAAGAGGTTTGCAGTAACAAACCACTTACCACAGTTTGAAAGAGAGTGATTGCCTCTCCCAATCCAACACCATAAAATTGCGATTGCCTTCTCTTAAAGACGTTACGCAAACGGCACCAGCAAAGTTGCTCGCGCTAAACACAGACTATGCGATCGCTACATGGTGAAATAGATTAATAGGAGAAAAGAGGCGATCGCTCCAATGTAGAGGATTCAGTCATGACAATTTATGAGCGTTTGCAAGCCAACCGAGAACGTATTCTCCAAACTGCCGCTAAATATGGAGCCTACAACGTTCGGATTTTTGGTTCAGTAGCACGGGGAGAAGCCGATGCAAGCAGCGATGTAGATTTTCTAGTCGAAATCGAACCTGGACGGAGCTTGTTCGATTTGGGAGGATTGTTGATGGACTTGCAAGAACTACTCAATTGCAAAGTCGATATCGTCACTGAAAAAGGATTGCGAGAGCGAATTCGGGAACGGGTGTTAAAAGAGGCAATTTCCTTGTGAGAGACGATCGCGAAAAGCTGCGCGACATCCTAGAAGCAATTGAACGGATCGAGCGCTACGCCATTCAAGGGCGACAGAGCTTTGAGGAAGATGAACTCATTCAAACTTGGTTTATCCGACACCTTGAGATTATCGGTGAGGCATCTCGTGCTTTATCGTCAGCTACCAGAGAACAGCATCCTGATATACCTTGGACACAAATGATTGGGATGCGAAATATTTTGACTCACAATTACTTTGAACTTGACCTAGACGTTGTGTGGTCTGTTGTAGAGCATAATTTGCCAGAACTCAAACCCAAGATTGAAGCAATTTTGCAATCTTTATCCTGACAGGCGCAGGATAAACTGATTTCCTAGTTCAGGTCGTCTGTACACGCTTCGCTAATGCTTCACGTCATAGGCGAGAATATGCGATCGCCTCATTGAGTGAGATATCGACTCGAACTCGCACCTCCCAATCTCCCAACGATAAAATAATCACTAAATCAACCAACCAAACACCATGACACTCACAAATACTGAGTATAAATATGTGCAACTTGACGAAAATCACGTTCCTATTATTGCTGGAACCACAATGAAAGTTGTTGAGTTAGTCACATCTGTCATGGCTTACGGTTGGAGTCCTGAAAAATTACATTTTCAGTATCCTCATGTATCTCTGAGTAAAATTCATTCCGCACTAGCTTATTACTGGGATCATAAAGAGGAAATTGATGCAGATATCCAGCGACGCTTTGAATTTGCAGAACGGTTACGACGGGAAGCAGGTCCATCCCCTCTAGCTGCTAAATTGCGGAAGCAAGGGCTATTGAAGTGAGTATAGCTCTCTACATGGATGAGCAAGTTCCTCGACAAATTACTACTGGGTTACGTCTGCGAGGTGTAGATGTTTTGACTGTCCAAGAAGACGAACGGCTTGGTACACCTGACCCGATGTTACTTGATCGTGCCAATGAACTCGGACGGGTTATGTTTTCGCGAGATGATGATTTTTTGGCAGAAGCATATCGCCGTCAGGTTGAGAGTATAGTCTTTTCCGGTGTCATATACGCCCATCAACTGCTTGTTTCAATTGGTGATTGTGTACGGGACTTAGAAACTATTGCTAAAGTCTATAACCCTGAAGATTTAGCCAACCGCGTCGAATATCTGCCTTTATAAATGCGATCGCGCTACACACAGACTATGCGATCGCTACATAGTGAAATAGATTAATCGCACCAGTACGCTAACGAACTTTGAGAGAAGGTGCGATCGCCATACTACTCACCAATTACATCAGAAGAATTTTCGCCCTTGGCGTTGCCGGAGCCTAGCGCAAATCGCCTTTCTCCAAGCTACCCCGTAGCCTTTGTTTAGAGCAATTGTGCAACCTGCACAGTATTCAAAACAGAGGAATAATTTTTGTGTGACCTCTAAGATTCCTCAGGACGGGTTGCCAAATTAACATTTTTACGGCGGCGCTTGGTGCGACGCTCATACCAGTTCATCAGCGGTGTTGAACTAATCCCATGGATAATAACAGAAATAACAACCGTGATGTAGGTAATCCAAGCAATTCGCTCAGCCAATTCTCCTTTTAAGCTCTCTCCAAGAGCATAAGTTAGGTAATACAAAGAGCCGACACCTCGAATCCCAAACCAGCCAAGTAACCAACGCTTTTGCGGGGGAAAGCGAGTGCCAATCGTGCTAATCCAAACCCCTACAGGTCGAATCACAAAAAGCAATAATCCTGCTACCAGAAGCCCGTCACCAGCAAATTGCCGCATCGGCTCAACGAGCAGTAGAGAACCGAGTAGCAAAATAGTCCCTACCTCAAGGAGTTTTTCAACTTGCTCTGTGAATTCAAACTGAGAATGTTGCTTCTCTGGGTCGTGGCGGTAACTACGCTGTACCACAATTCCTGCTACAAAAACCGCGAGAAAGCCATAGCCGTTTACAACCTCTGTTAAAGAATAGGTCAGTAAAATAGTACTGAGAGCAACGAAGTCCTCCAAAATCTCATCTATCTCTCGGTATCGTTGAAGGTAGTGGTCTATCCAGACAACTGCCTTAGGCACTAGAATGCCCATCACAATTCCCGCCGCGATCGCCCAGATTAAATCAACAGCAACCCATTGTCCAAGCCAGCTTTGCCAATTGTCATCCTCTAGCCAGTGGAGTCCGAAATAGACAAAGGGAAAAGCAAGCGCATCGTTTAACCCACCTTCAGAGGTCAAACCAAATCGCAACTCATCTTTATCTTTAACATCAGTAAGCTGAACATCTGAGGCTAAGACTGGGTCGGTTGGTGCGAGAATTGCTCCAAGTAAAATGGCAGCTCCCCAATTTAGTCCTAAAATCCAATGTCCCACTGCTGCGATCGCAAAGATGGAAATTGGCATCAAAAGACCAATCAGCCGAGCCGTTGAATTCCAAGCCCGTAGATTCAAAGGGCGATTCATTTTGTTGCCGCAGCTAAACACAGAGACAATCACAACAAACTCTGTGACACGCTGCAAAAACTCTGCGTCGGGACGTATTTGAATCAGATTGAACCCATAAGGGCCCAGCAAAATACCAACAAGTAAGTAGATTTGGGCATAGGAAAGCGGCCACCGAGAAATCCAGCCTGACCCTAAGGTGACGAGAAGCAGGAGTAGACCAATGACCAGTAGGTCAAGAATATAGATATCCACAAAAGCGACGCAATTGGATAGATAGGAGTGCCTTGTGAGCTTAGCTACTTTACTTCTAGATCCAAATCAGCTTGTAGCTAGATTTTTTTTAGATGCCGTCTGATATGTCTGTGCTAGGTGTTACAAGATCAGTGTTTTTGTCAGCAAGACAGCACAAATTTACTAAATTGCTCAAAAACTGAGTTAGCTGCTGTTAGTTTAGAACAGTGCAATGGAGAAGCTAAATGTGGGTTGTCAATGTTATTTTGATTTTTACCGTGATCGGTGTTGTGGGTTGGTTACTTTGGAATTATCAGCAGGAGTTAACCAATGCTTTTGCTGTATTGATTACAGGATGTGAGTCGCTAATATTTGCCACTGGCTTCATCCTTGTTGAAGCTGTAAAAGCAGCCGTCATTGCGTCTGTTGTTGGTGGCATTTTTGGTTTAATTTTTTTTGTCGCTAAAGCCCCACAGTCAATTACCAAGGCTGCCGCAATTAGTATTGCAACTCTTGTTTTTGCTCTACTAGTACTTAAGGCAATGTGGGAAAACTTCAACAATTTACGTTGGAGTATCCGTCATGAAATTCGTAATCGCTCTCGCAGACGCTAAGAATTTTAATACCTCTACATTACTCTTTTTCTCTAAGTGTTGTGGAGATTCAAAAGGGTTTGTTATACCCCGAATTATTTAAGTGGTGCCTCAGGCAGTGTATTGTTTAAAATTCAACTGCCACTAACGATTGTAAAGTTAATCCAATAAGAGCTTGGAGTTTTCCAAAACTCCAAACTTCCTCAAAAATAATGAGCTGATTGTCAGACTAGCAATCAGCTTTCTTCTGCTCTATCTGTGCGGTTTCCGGGAGAAGACTTATAGAGAGCGTCTAACTGTTCACGAGCGTCTTCGACAGTCATTGAACGCATGACCAAAAGCGGCTCGTTGATGGGATTGCCAGTGTCATCAAGTAGTTCTGGGTGCGGTACAGAACGATATCCTGATCGAGAAGCATTAATTTGCGATCGCCCCCACTCGGCTTGTGACCTTCCGCCTGGAGAGTAATGCCGTTGGGAATCCATGCTAATGGTAAACAAGCTGCGAAGTAGATTGCCAATTGCCAAAAACGCAATAGCAGTAAAGGCAACTAGATAAAGTAGGTGTAGCATTATATCATCCTCCAGACCAAATAGTTTGCTGGTAAATTCTTGTCTAGATAATGGGTAAGAAATTGTTTTTTTATCTGTAGCTAGTTCAGCTTATCACTGAGCAACCAGCTATTTCCTCAATCCCAGGACTCAATAGTATTCTAGTTATCTGAGCCTTCTGAACTGGGTGTCGTGGATGCCATCGTGCGCCATCGCATTCCTACTTGCCAGCACTCACTTACCAATCGATGCCAGGGGACAAGCGTTGAGGTTTCAACCCCCACTTGACCATTGGTGGCTTGAAACATCATCTGAGCTGTAGACACCTCCTGCTGGGCTGTTTTGACTCGCGATAGTAAATCTGATTGTTGCTCCTCACTCAAAAAGGTGATGTCTTCAGTTTCTAATAAAGAGCGCGATCGCGAAAACCAATATTGAAAATCTTCTAATAGCGGCTGCAATAACGTCTTCAGTAATTCTTGTTCGGATGGCTGAGACTGGGGCATGAACTTAAAACAGGTGATTCTCTTGAGTTTATCTTAACTGAGTTTACGATTCTTAACAATTTTTCATACTGCTGTTAATAAACTTGTCAGTCTTCATCAGAATTTTTACAGAGAAACCGCAGGGGAAGAGTCGAAGAGCGTAGTTGACCCAAAAGCAACCTCTGTATCATAGAGGCAGAGAAGAATAATCAATTGAACTGGAAGAAAATCCCCTCAATGCAACAGCCGCCGATGCCCAACCCAGAAGATTCAGAGCAGCCAGAAAAAATCAATCTGCCCCGCACAAGTGAATCCGTATCCTTGAAAAAGATTCGTCACACCACCTCCCATATCATGGCGATGGCAGTGCAGAAGCTCTTTCCAGAGGCACAGGTGACTATCGGCCCCTGGATTGAGAATGGTTTTTATTATGATTTCGACAAACCAGAGCCATTTACTGAGCAAGACCTGAAGACCATTAAAAAAGAGATGATCAAAATCATCAACCGTAAATTGCCAGTAATTCGGGAAGAGGTAAGTCGAGAAGAGGCCGAACGTCGGATTAAGGACATCAATGAGCCTTACAAACTAGAAATCCTCGAAGGACTAGAAGACCCAATTACGATTTACCACCTCGGTGAGGAGTGGTGGGACTTGTGTGCTGGGCCACACTTGGAAAACACCAAGGAACTACACCCAAAGGCATTTGAATTAGAAAGCGTTGCGGGTGCTTATTGGCGAGGCGATGCCACAAAGGCTCAGCTACAGCGAATTTACGGCACAGCTTGGGAAACACCAGAGCAACTAGCAGAATACAAGCGTCGTAAGGAAGAAGCCCTGAAACGCGACCATCGCAAGCTAGGGAAGGAACTGGGACTGTTTATCTTTTCGGATCAAGTCGGCCCAGGATTACCGCTTTGGACACCGAAGGGAACTGTGTTACGAAGTACCTTAGAAGACTTCCTGAAACAAGAACAACTCAAACGCGGTTATCTACCAGTGGTAACTCCTCACATCGGTAGAGTAGATTTATTCAAGACATCGGGACATTGGCAGAAGTACAAGCAAGATATGTTCCCGATGATGGCGGAGGATGAAGCAGCAGCGGCTCAAGAACAGGGCTTTGCCCTCAAGCCGATGAATTGTCCCTTCCACATCCAAATCTATAAGAGCGAGTTGCGTTCCTACCGTGATTTGCCCTTGCGTCTTGCTGAATTTGGTACCGTCTACCGCTATGAGCAATCTGGAGAACTCGGAGGCTTAACACGGGTGCGCGGCTTTACCGTGGATGATTCACACCTGTTCGTCACACCCGAACAACTGGATGCTGAATTCTTGAGCGTAGTAGATTTGATTTTGTCTGTGTTCAACAGTTTGCAGCTAAAGAACTTCAGGGCAAGACTCAGTTTCCGCGATCCAGCAGATGATAAATACATGGGTTCTGATGAAGCATGGGATAAGGCAGAATCTGCTATCCGCCGTGCAGTGGAAACATTAGGGATGGAACACTTCGACGGTATTGGAGAGGCAGCGTTTTATGGCCCCAAACTAGACTTTATCTTCCGGGATGCACTAGAGCGAGAGTGGCAACTAGGTACGGTACAGGTAGATTACAACCTACCAGAGCGTTTTGATTTAGAGTACGTTGCTGAAGATGGTACTCGGAAACGTCCGGTAATGATTCACCGTGCGCCTTTTGGTTCTCTAGAGCGACTCGTTGGAATTTTGATTGAGGAGTACGCTGGGGATTTCCCCTTCTGGTTAGCGCCAGTACAAGTGCGGATTGCACAGGTGAGCGAGGCGCAACTCCCCTATGCCCAGGAAGTTGCTAAACAAATGCGACTCTCAGGTATCCGTGCCGAAGCCGATACCAGTGGCGAACGCTTACCCAAGCAAATCCGTAATGCCGAGAAGGGAAAAATCCCTGTAATGGCAGTGGTGGGAGCAGAGGAGGTTGAGAATAATACTCTCAGCATTCGTCTGCGTGCCGCTGGTGAGAAATCGAAAGATTTGGGGGCAATTCCTGTTACTGAAGTGATTGAAAGGATGAAGGATGCGATTGCCAATCACAGTGATTTTTAGGGTTTTTTACCAAAAAATCACGGGTCTAAAGCCCCGCCCTTAAGGGCGTAAGGATTGTACAATAGATACATGGGCAGGGCGCTGTCCATTGGACTAGATAATGTAAGACGGGTTATGCCTGCAATTATTGTTTGAATCCAGAATCCTCGTGCGTTTACGCCGAGGAGTGCGTCAAGGCACAGCATCCGTTGTGTTCGTTCACAGGAAGCCCTGAAACAAGTTTGAGGGGAAAGGAAATTATTCTATTCCCCTTAATTTGACCGATTGGCGATCGCTTCAGCTCAACAACACTAAGATCAAAGCAGTGCGTTGGATTTTGGGGTCGTGTGCTTTGAAAACTAAACAATTCAATCGGCGTCAATTTCTGCTACTTAGCGGTGCCACTGTCTCAACGACGCTGTTAAAAGCTTGCACAAAAAACTCTACGTCTGCCCAAAATCCAACTGATTCTGATTTGGGAGATAAGTATTTGTCGTTAAAATTCATCTCAGTTCCACCAGCAACAGGTCAAGCACCAACAGCCTTAATTGTCTGCTTGCATGGCTTTGGTGGAAAATCTCAGGAACTAGCACCCTTTGCACCAGTATTAAACCTGCCAGAATACCAGTTCCTATTCCCCGATGCCCCTTACCCCCATCCCAGTGTCTCTGGCGGTAGGATGTGGTACAACCTGCAAAGTCAGGATGAACAGGGCTTAGTCTCAAGTCGGCAGCAGCTAACAGACTGGCTAAAGTCTCTAGAAGCTAGTACGGGTGTCCCTTTATCGCGCACGATCTTGACTGGATTTTCTCAAGGTGGTGCAATGACGCTAGATGTAGGTTTAACTTTACCCCTTGCTGGCTTAGTGTCCCTGAGTGGCTATATGCACCCAAAACCTAATCTATCGGGTAAATCCTTGCCTCCCGTCTTGATTGTGCATGGTAAACAAGACCAAGTTGTTTCTCTTGCTGCCGCGCAACGGGCTAGGGATAGCCTAACAGCCGCAGGAGCGGCAGTGAAGTATCAAGAATATAATATGGGGCATGAAATAACACCAGAAGTATTGGCTCTAGTGCGAAGTTTTATCGTGGATATTCTTCCGTAGGATTAGAGCGGCACTAAGACTTGAGGAAACAGCGGAGAATTGTAAGCTGACGGCTAATTACCTTTAATGCAAGCTTTAATAAGTTCCTCAGTGCCGTTAACTGGCAAAATTGGAGTTTCCAACTGACGGGCAAGTTCTTCTACCGTCATGTCATCGAGAAAACGAGTATCGTTTTGCTTCAGCATTAGAGAGGGTAGCAGGATTGCCTCACCTAAATCTTTTCCCTGCAAGCCCTTAAGTAAGTCTTGCCCAGTAAGCAAGCCAGTCACAGTAATCTCCTGTCCCCAGTAGTCACTACGCAACGCTGCCAGCCTTACTTCCAGTCCTTCTACTGTATTCAACTGCTGCACAAGGGGCTGGAAGGCTTGTTCAACGGCATTGCCTACTACCCAGGTGAAGCTTCGATGTGTGTCTAGTCGTGGTGGCAGTTCCTCAGAGGCAATATTCTGAAACTGCTTGAGGAACTGACGAATTGAACCGACACCGTTACCAATTTGGGGGTAATCTTCGTAATGGGATTCCGGCGGTAAGTCCTGTCGGGCAATTAAAAACCACTCATCGGCTAACCAAGCAAAAGTAGAACCCCACTGCTGGCGAAACTTCTCCTGAAGCTGTTGAACTTGGTGAATTACTTCCTCTGCTTTCTCGCGACTGACTGGTGTCAACTCATCTTCTGTTGGGCGAAAGCGGGTTAACCCGACGGGTACGACAGCAGCGGAGGCAACGGCTGGTACTTCACCCGTATGGAATTGTGCCAAGTCTAACAGCGTCCGTTCCAAGTGAGTGCCATCATTAATCCCAGGACAAACAACAACCTGAGCATGAATTTGTAGCCGTCGCTCCTGAAACCAATTGAGTTGCTCTAGAATCTGTCCAGCGCGTTGGTTTTTCAACAAACGTCTACGAATATCTGATTCAGTGGCGTGGATAGAGACATAGAGGGGGGATAACCGCATCTGTTCTATCCTGTCCCACTCTTTCTGAGTAAGGTTAGTAAGGGTTAAGTATGAACCATAGAGAAAGCTGAGGCGGTAGTCGTCGTCTTTGAGGTACAAAGTTTGCCGCTTACCTGGTGGCTGTTGATCGATGAAGCAAAACGGGCAACGGTTATTGCACTGAATCAAGCCATCAAATAAGGCTGTCTCAAATTCCAGTCCCAAATCGTCGTCGTAGTCTTTCTCTATTTCTACTGAGTGACTTTTTCCTGCTGCATCGAGGACTTCAAGCTCTAGTACTTCATCAGCACAGAGAAACTGATAATCGATCAGGTCACGAGGACGTGTACCGTTGATAGCAACGATCGCATCTCCTGGCTCAAACCCGATCTCAGCGGCAATCGAGTCAGGTAAAACGTTGGTAATTAAAGCGGGACGAACTGAAATCTCACTCATCGGGAACCGTACCGAATCACTAGCCCTAATGCCAGTCTAAGAGATTTGGACTGGTACTCTTATGTTCGCGATCGCAAGAGTAGATGCCCTTGACGTAGCGTCAGCCTCGGTGATTAATCTTTGTGTCACCACAGCACATCTAGATATTTCTCAATAATCCTGTTGCGATCGCACCCAAAATCACAACCCCAAACACCAAGCGATACCAGATAAATACCCAGGTACTCTGAGTTTGCAGGAAGCGCAATAGCCATGCGATCGATAAATATGAAAACACTAAAGCTGAGATAGAACCAATTACAAGGGAGACTAATGCAGCATCCCCTATCCCTTCCTCTAAGGCACCTTTTAACTCCACCAATCCGGCTAACGTAATCGCTGGAATACCAAGTAAAAAAGAAAAACGCGCGGCGGCTGCCCTCTCTAAACCGATAAATAACCCAGCCGTGAGTGTAGAACCTGAACGAGAGACACCAGGAATTAATGCCATTGCCTGTGCTAATCCCATGCAGACACCATCTTGAACCGTCAAATCCTCAAACTCACGCTTTCGCTTTCCTATCTTTTCGGCAAGTCCCAGTAACAGTGCCATTACAATTGAGGCAATTGCGATCGCGCTGAGACTCCGTAGCGGTGAATTATCAAAGTCAGGAATAAATATTTTGATCAGCAGTCCGAAGAAGACGATGGGAATAGTTCCCAACGCAATTCCTACTGCCATCCGAAAGTCAGTAGATTGGTAGTCAGAGGTTCGGATTGCTTTGATCGCTCCAGTCGTGATTTGAACCAAATCTTTCCAGAAATACCAAAGTACGGCGGCAATACTGCCTAGTTGAATCACCGCTGTATACGCCACACCGGGATCGCCCCAACCTAGTGCCACTGGTACCACTTTTAAATGAGCTGTACTACTAATTGGCAAGAACTCGGTTAACCCCTGCACCATACCCAGAACCACAGCCTGGAAAGCATTAACTTGGGGCGTTGCTGTTGTGGACGTTGATGCCACATCTGGTGACAGGGTTGTGCCGAGAACGTTTAAGGGAAAAGTGAGGATTGCGCTGATTACACCAATGCCAAAGAGCTTGAACCACTGACCTCGAAATCTAACCATACATTATCCCTATTTGCCTACGGTTAATTTTGTCCACAGCTTAGCAAGCATCTTATTAATTCCTGTAAAAGTTTGAGTGAATCTCTCGTTAAGTTTTACTGGCGGCTTTTAAGCTTCACCTTCTCAGGCAGAAATCAATCGGCATTCTTGCATACCTTACTAAGAATTGCCAACAGCATCAGGACTTCCTTCCAAGTTCTTCCCACATCAAGAGTGCCAATCCCGTGGCTGGTCAATGGGTCAAATCTGAAATAAGATTATTCATATCCCCCCTGGGGGCATAGATTCTGTGGTATCTTGAGATATATAAACATAAGTAAAGAATATTAACAATATCTTGTTTAACAATACCTGGTTCTCATCTTCCGCTTCTGGTTTCTCAGACCAGTCAGAGCAAATTTTTCTACCTGGTGACGCGGCTACGTTAATTGGCAACCGACAAGCTTGGTTAATGTTTGCAGCCGCATCGTTTCTCGTTTCCGTACCTGTGTTCGTCCAAGCACCATTAGTGCGGCAGCTACCATTGTTAAGTTTAGTAATGACCTTGCTTTGGGTAGGGCTGGGGTTAAGGCTACTGAAGCGAACAGAAACAAAAATCTGGGGAGATTTGCTGCTGGGATTTAGTTGGAGTTGGCTGGCTGGCTCAATTTATTGGGGTTGGCTACGTTGGGAACCTTTAATTCACTTACCAGTCGAGGCAATTGGTCTACCCTTTGCCGTGTGGGGTTTGTGGCGTGGCTGGGGAATGGTAGGAAATCTATTTTACCTGGGTTCTTTGTTCGGAACCGCTCTAACTGATGTATATTTCTATCTAACCGACTTAATTCCTCACTGGCGTCAGGTGATGCAAGTTGACCCTGCACTCGCAACGCCGATTTTTCAAAGTGCGATCGCTCAAGTGCAAACTCCTTGGGGAATTAGCTGGGCTGTAGTGTTGATTGGTACTCTTTTAGTCGTTGGTCTTTGGTCATTGGGTAAAGGACAGTTGCAATGGTGGGCATTTAGTGGTGCAGTCTTGAGTACAATTTTGGTAGACAGTCTGTTTTGGGTGGCAGCTTCCTTAGCCTGAATGTCCCTGATTGTTCGTCATGAACAAAGCATCGCTTCAGGTACACTCAGTAGTTTTCTTTCCGGAATCACTAAGTTGGCTCCAGAATGCATCTACTAGATCAACTAGAACAACGTTTCTGTTAACCCATCTTTGCTTCTGTGCCTGTGGTGACTCTGCGATCCACTCCCTATTTACTTCTACCGACTGACACCGGTAACCGCTATCTGCCATTGGTGGGGAGCAATTGCTGGACTGTTGGTCGTAGTGATGATAATAACTTTGTCTTATCAGATCGCTGGATTTCCCGAAATCACGCGATGTTGCAGTGTACTGAAACGGGTGACTTTTACCTGATTGATTTAGGAAGTCGCAATGGTTCCTTTGTTAATGGACGCCGGGTCAGTATTCCAGTAACCTTGCGAAATGGCGATCACCTTACTTTTGGTCAGACAGAGTTAGAGTTTCATTGCCCATCCAGCAGCCGTAATACAGATTTCAGTCAGGGAAATGAGAAAGAAACCATCACTTCAGCGCTGCATGTGCGTCGTCTGATGTCAGTGATGGTAGTAGATATCCGTGATTTCACCGTTCTCACTCGCCAGCTTGACGAAAAAATTCTGTCAGCAGTCATTGGTACTTGGTTCCGTCAATCAGGCAACATCATCCGCCAGTCTGGCAGTTGGGTAGACAAATATATCGGGGATGCAGTCATGGCGATTTGGTTCCATGGTTCCCAAGAAATTAGTAGTGAAGAAACCTTGAATATTTTGCAAGCCGTCAGTGCGCTGCATAAAATGACATCGGCTCTTTCTAAGCAGTATCCTCTACCCTTCCCCTTGCGGATTGGGACGGGACTGAATACTGGCTATGCGATGGTAGGTAATACAGGTAGTGGCGATCGCCCTGATTATACTGCGATCGGTGATACGGTGAATGCTGCCTTTCGGTTGGAGTCTTCCACTAAGCAAATTGGTTTGGACATTGCTTTGGGAGAAGATACTTACCGCTATCTTCCAGGTTTAGGAGAGCATGAGATTGGCTTCAAGCAACACACCGTTCATCTAAAGGGGTATGAGTCTCCTACGGTTACTTATGCTGGCACTTATGCGGATTTAGATAATTTTTTACGACTGCACTCGGTTCGTCAAGAAACGTTTGAGGTTTGAATTAATTACTGCAAAATTTTAAGTTGTAATGATGGTATTAAGGAAGGGGAATGTCGCTTTCCTTAACGAACAATTATTTTTCGTTGAAAAACCCGGATTGGGGGGAAGATCCCCCACTCCCCCTCCTCACTCTCATCTCCGGTGGGGGACGGAGTGCCTCCCCCAGACCCCCTGTACAAGGTTTTTTTGGTAAGTGATTAGAGGTAATAGGAATTAAACCACTCACCAAGTTTTCTGACTCCTTTCCCACCAGAAGATTACCTATTTCCCTTCTCCCCCCTGCTTCCCCTGCTATCTTAAGCTTAGGTATTCTTAGAGCGGGACAGGGAGTAAGTCAATGCCATTTGTATTAAGGGGGTTTGACAGCAAACTCCTTAATTTTTATGAATTAATTATGCGTAACTCGTTCGATTTCAGGCAAAATTCCCAACCGTCATCAGTTCCAGATGACCAAGCTTTGCGACGCTTGATTGCTACCTCAATTGCTGCCGCACCCAACCAGCGAATTACCTTTGCTGAGTACATGGACTTGGCGCTGTATCAGCCGCAATATGGCTACTACGCCACTGGTTCTGTCAACATTGGCTCAGAAGGTGACTTTTTTACCTCACCTCACTTAGGTAGTGATTTTGGTGAGTTACTTGCTGAGCAATTTGCCCAAATGTGGGAAATTTTAGAACAGCCAACGCCTTTCACCCTAATTGAGATGGGCGCAGGGCAAGGACTGCTGGCGGCAGATATTCTCAGTTACCTCCATCGGTGGCATCCTCAGTGCTTTGAGGCGTTGGAGTATCTCATTGTTGAGAAGGCAGCAGGACTGATTGCTCAGCAGCAGCAGCAACTAGAGAAATTAAGACTACAGCCGTTGTCGGTGCGGTGGTGTTCTTGGGACGAAATACCCGAAAACTCAATCACGGGTTGTTGTTTTTCTAATGAATTGGTGGATGCTTTACCCGTACATCAATTTGTGCTGGAAGCAGGGCAGTTAAAGGAAATCTACGTTACGACAGCCGATGCTACAGGTGAAGAGATTCGCTTTGTCGAGGTTACAGATACTCCTTCAACACCTCGCTTAGAGGAGTACTTTGATTTTGTCGGAATAGATTTGATGTCAGGTGCCTATCCAGATGGCTATCGCAGTGAGGTGAATCTAGCCGCTCTGGATTGGCTAAATACGGTTGCTAAACGCCTGCAACGCGGGTTTTTCTTGACAATTGATTACGGTTATCCAGCCACTCGCTATTACCTCCCATCACGCCACCAAGGGACATTACAGTGCTATTACCGTCACCAGCATCATGATGACCCTTATTTATATGTTGGGCATCAGGATATAACCGCTCATGTAGACTTTACTGCCCTAGACCGTCAGGGAGAATTGTCTGGCTTGCATCGGGTGGGATTTACTCAGCAAGGGTTGTTTTTGATGGCATTGGGATTAGGTGATCGCATTGCCGCGCTCTCCCGTGTGAATGACCCCCAAGGTCAAGCGATCGCTGGAGTACAAGATGTGATGACAATTATGCAGCGTCGTCAGGCGCTACATCAGCTAATGAACCCTATGGGACTAGGAGGATTCGGTGTACTAGTTCAATGTAAAGGGTTAACTGCCGAGGAAGGGCAGCACTCTCTCAAGGGTTTAAGCGTGCCGCCACTATCCTGATGGCAATTGACTTTATTCGATTACCAGAGGCGGATACCCCAGGGAAGCGTTCCAGAAATAAACCCGTTCACAATACCGGGATTGGTTAGTACAGATGGTTTCTATGGAAACGTTGGTCGTACTGGTGACATCTAACGACACCGATGCTTGTTGTCCAGGAGCAACTGTCCGAGTCTCAGCCTTCACCCCATCTAGATAAACGTTAACAACAGCCGCAGGACTATTCCGGTCATTGTCGCGCATCCCAAAATCTAGCTGTAGGGTCTGAAAAATTACTTCTGCCGGATTGGGTTGAAGCTTACAAGTCATAGATGCAGAACGGTCGCCTGGCCCCATGTACAGCCTTGATCTATAAACAGCTTTCCCGACAGAAACATCTTGAGTCTGACGTGCCCAGTTGCCGAGTCCTGTATCAACACAGGTCATTCTGAGGAGAAAGACAGAGAGAAGGGGTGACTCTTGGGCAAATTGCCTGTTTTGTGGTGCTAGAGCCAAAAATAGCAGGGTACTGGCAATGATCTTACTAATTAACTTAGTCTTGTTTTGCATTGAGAGACAGCAAATGCCAATGAGTGTCACGTAAATCATCCCACCTAACGGGAGTTAGACGAAGTGCTTCGGTCGCACTCCCTCTGTATTGAATTTATCATTGTCTTTTTAAAGTTCCACGAGAATAACGCGATCGCGTCCTGTTGTTTTTGCTTCATACAACGCCGCATCAGCCGCCGCAATCAACTTAGCAGGTGTTACACCGGGACAAGGAATCAAACCCGCAACACCTAAACTGAGGGTGACATACTGGCTAACTGTTGAACCAGGATGAGCAAGCCTTAGCTGTCTAATTTGCTGGTGGATGGATTTGGCTAAACAGAAGGCTCCAGCCGCCGTTGTGTGGGGCAAAATCACAGTAAACTCTTCACCTCCATACCGTGCCACTAAATCAGCCGGACGTTTGACACAGCGACGGAGGGCAGTGGCGACTTGTTTGAGGCAATCATCACCCGCTTGATGCCCATATGTGTCGTTGTAAAGCTTGAAAAAATCAATATCACACATGATTAGCGATAGGGGTTGTTGTTCCCTAACAAGACGCCGCCACTCTTGTTCTATGTACTCATCAAACCGACGGCGATTCGCTAACCCAGTTAAGCCATCCAAGGTTGCCAGACGTTTTAATTCTTGATTCGCTACCTCTAGTTGTTGATAGAGTTCTGCTTGTTGAATCGCAATTCCCACTTGAGTCGCGAGTTGTTTAAGTAACTCGATCTCCCACAACTGCCACTGTCTGGGTTGAGTACAATGCTGAGCAACAAGTAATCCCCATAGTTTTTCCCCTTGCAGGAGCGGCACGACCAAATTCGCTTTAACCTGAAACTGGGCTAGTAAATCGACATAGCAAGGAGTCAAATCCGTTGTATAGATATCCTCCACAGCTTGAATTCGACCTTGTCTGTATGGCTCAATACAGAGTTCTTTAACAAAGCAATCATCCTGGATTGTTCGTCCCAGCGTTGGAGTCCACCCTTGCCCAACCGATTCTACAATTACAATCCCACTCCAGTTTGGCTCAAAGCGATAAATAATCACCCGGTCGGTTTGAAGAAACTGCCGCACTTCCGCGACTGTTGTGTTAAGAACCTTGGTAAGGTCAAGAGACTGACGAATCCGTGCTTGAATAGCTCCCATCAGCCGTTCCCTCAAGAATTGCTGTCGTAGAGCCTCGTCAGTCTGTTTGCGTTCAGTAATATCAAAATAAGCGATCGCAACCCCATACCCTTCTAGAGGGATAGGAGCGGCTGTGACACTAATCCAGGAAATTTTATTACCTGGTTTCACTATTCCTTGCTCAATATTTTCAATCAGGCAATTTTCTTTTAAGGCTCTAACACTGGGATACTCTTCCGGTGGCATCGGCGTGCCATCCGAGCGGATAATCTTCCATTCTTCACCATCGTAGTTTCTTTGGATATGTTCTTCGCTTAGAACCCCTAAAATCTTCTCTGAGGCAGGGTTGACTTCAATAATTTTGCCAACTTCATCAGTGATGGAAATACCAATAGGGAAGAGTTGAAACAGCAGTCTGTATTTTTCTCGGCTTTCTCTAAGGGCTTTTTCGGCTTGTTTATTTGCCGTAATATCGGTGAATGTCCCGACGTAACCTTTTACCTCTCCGTTTTCCCCTTTTTCCGCGATCGCTTCTGCTAAAACCCAGGTTATCGCTCCATCCGGGTGCTGAAAACGACATTCAACTTTATAGGGTCGATTTTCATTTCTCATCCGGTTCCATTCTCTAAAAACATGCTTTCGATCATCCGGATGGAGAGCTTTTACCCAACCTTCTCCAAAACTCTCTTCCCAAGACACCCCAGCAAGTTCACACCAGCGATCATTAACGTAAATGCATTGTCCTTGGGCATCGGTGCGGAATATCCCAACGGGTGACATTTTTGCCAGGGTGTAATAGCGGTATTCACTGTCTCGGAGGGCGGCTTCTGCAAGTTTGCGATCGCTAATATCGAGAGCAACTCCGTCTACAATCACATCACCATTACTCATCCGGCAATATCGCGCTCGATCATGTACCCATTTAGTTTGACCGGATGTTGTGATCAGCCGATACTCACAATCAAACGGCTCAAGATTTTGCAGGGCAGTTCTTGCCGCCTGACGGAATTGTGCTTGATCGTCAGGATGAACCAGTTGGAACAAGCACTTTGGCTGTTGCATTGCTTCTTTTGGCTCAATACCAGTGAGTTCCTGTAAACCAGCACTGGCAAAGGGTACACTCACCTTGCCATCAGGGTGCAAAATGGCTCGATAGACTGAGCCAGGTAAATTTGTTGCGATACTTTCAGTCAATTTGGCTAAGGCTTCTAGTTCCTGTTCTCTCTGCTGTAGTGCCTTTGCTGCTGTCTGGTAGCTTTCTGTGTTATCTTCCCAAACTAAAAGAATTTCTGGATTGGTATCTGTATCTGGGATAAGGCGAACCCTAGCTGTGACCCACAACGTTTTGTTATCTTTGCTGTAGACACGGTATTCGCAATCTGCAACAAGTTTTGAGTTGATGGACTTTGCGATCGCATCTGTCTGTTTTTCCTGGTCTTCCGGATGAATCAGGCTAAAGCTGGACTGGTTTGTTAATTCCTCTACCCCATAACCCAGGTAAGCTGCGCCAAACTGACTGACTGAAAGAATTACTCCGGCTGAGTCAATCCTGAAATAAATACACGGAAGACTTTCGTATAAAGTTTGACATCGCATGAGTTCTTACCGCTTCTTGTATAGTTTTTTAACCAGAATTCCGGGACTCGACTTCGTTTTTGGTAGAATTCGCTAATAGATGCCGAAAGAAAATTTGTTTTAAAAAGCATTTTTCTTGAAAATTCTTTCCAGGGTGCTACGTCTCGGATTTAGTGAAAGAAAGATTTTAATACAAATCGCTATTTACGCAAGAGCTAAGAAAAATTAGTGTTCAGCGTATAATTTTTAATGCGGTTAAAGTTAAAACTTTTCAAAGAGCTAAATCAAGTTTTTTTTAAATTTCAGCTCTATCTAATTAGATTAACTAGGAAAATTACAAATAAATATTAGTTAGAAAAATTACTAAGCAATACAGTCAAGGGCGCATAGTGGTGCGCCCTTACAAAAAATTTGGACTTCATTGCTTGAAAAAGGGTATAAAACTAATTCAATTCTTGATGTAATTGTCTAAATACAAAATTGGGTAAGAACGCAAAGCCATGCGTCCCTACCCAAACTTTAATGCAATATCAAAGTGAACCGAGATTAGACAGAGATGAACACAGTAGAGGCGTTATCAATTAGAATACTTGCTTGAACTCCAGTTAAGAAGGCAAGAGTCTCGTCATTAAATCCAATCACGGCATTACTTTCATCTTGTGTGATTGATAACTGACCAAAGGTTAAACCATTGGCTAGACCAATGAAGTCTTCCTGAATTTGGAAGTCGAGAATGGTATCAGTACCTTCACCACTAGCTAGTACGAAGGTATCGCTGCCGTTACCACCGGAGAAGTCATCTCCTACTAAGGTGTCGTTACCCAAACCACCCCGAATCAGGTCATTACCAGCATCGCCCCAGATGAAGTCATCGCCAGCATCGCCGTAAAGCGAATCATTCCCACCTTTCCCACCGATGCGATCGCTTCCTTCCCCACCGTAGATGATGTCATCGCCGCCAACGTCACCACCAGGGGATTTGTCGTTGAGGTCACCCCGCAAGGTATCATCACCCTCTTCACCAAAGATTTGGTCATTCCCCAAACCACCAGCAACGGTATCATCTCCACCACTAGCAAAGATGAAATCGTCAACATTGTCAGCACCAACGAGGGTTTCACTCTCCTGATTGCCTTGGATGATAGTGCGATCGAGGGCGGCAAGACCAACACGTAAATCGAGATTGAGGGGATTCTCTAAATCCAGAAGGATGATTTCGTTGTTATCAATCTCTGGGGGACGCCCAACGGAGAAGGGATAGTTGTTGTCATTAGCAACTAGCAGCGTATCTTCATCAACCACTAACACATCTTCGATAGTGACGAAGGGGAAATCGAAGGTCGTGCTACCATCACCGTTTAGGTCATTGGGGTCACTGATATTGAGCAAATCGACAACTTCTTCTTTGGCAAAAAAGCCCTCGGAATCTTTCTGGGTAAGGTCAATTTTGAAGATTTTTTTGAATTCGGCAGTGTCGGCTTGTCCACTATCCCGTTCAATAACGAGGTATTCATTCTCGTTAATCACAGTAAAATCCCCGATCGCATGGCTAGGGTCTTCTAAGCCATAGAAGCCAGCTAGCCCCGTATAATCAGCCGAGGCGACATCAAACTCGTAGATTCTTAGGGCGTTGTCTGGATCACCTGTAACTGAACCTTCTAACAATGGATACAGTGTTGCTTTGTCAGGGCTAATTGCCATCCCCTCAAAACCTCTGGAACCCCCCAGGTTAGACACTGCTTCACCTGCTAAGACATCAGGGTTATCAGGCGATCGCACAAATTCCCCTGTCACTTCATCACGAACTTCATCGGCTGTTCCTGGGAAGTCGGAGAAGAATCCATCCACTCCCAAGTTGATAAACTGTTCGTACTCCAGTTCTGGATTCCCGTTATAGTCCTCAGTCAAGAAAACATCTTCATCCCGGAAGGTGTAGGGATGCACGAGTAAGCCTGCCGCATGAGCATCTTCAACAACAGGTAAAATCTCACCTGTGAGTCGTTCGGTTACGTCAGCGACACCATCTCCATTCGTATCAATTGGGGTTTCCAAAGGTTCTGTCAGCACAAACGTTCGCTTCCAGGGGCCAATCCCATCGGCATAGGTAGCGACAAAATCTTGGAGACTCTCCCGACTAATCAAATCCCCATAAGTGCGAGAGTCACCACTAGCGACGAAATCATAAGGCTGTACCGAAAACTCATCAAACAACTGCACCAGTGGTAGGTCAATTCCCGCCTCTGCCATCAGTTGTGTCAAATCTTCTTGGAGATTTGTCACTTCAAAGGACTGGATGAACACCCGATCCGGGTCAGTAAACCCAGTTTCTACCAAGGTTTCAATGAGTGGTTCTTCCAGAGACAGTCCAACAGAATCAAAGTAGGTGGGGTGCTTAGTTTCCGGGTAGATGCCAATTACACGACCCGTTTCGGCTTCAACCTGCTTAACCAGGTCAATGATTTCCTCTAAAGTAGGAATTTTTAACCCATCATCATCAAATTCGGTACCCCGGAGTTCTGGTAAACGTTCTCTTGCGTTAAGAGTCTTCAGTTCTTCTAGGGTGAAGTCTTCAGTGAACCAACCCGTGACTTCTTGACCATCAATGATTTTGGTAGTCTCGCGGTCAGCAAATTCTGGGCGGTCAGCAACGTCTGTGGTGCCAGAGATTTCATTTTCATGACGAGCAACCAAGATACCATCTTTAGTGGAAACTAAGTCAGGTTCGATAAAGTCAGCCCCTTGCTCGATCGCAAGTGCATAAGCTTCCAGTGTGTGTTCTGGACGCAAACCACTTGCACCTCGGTGTCCGATAACAATTGGCGCTTCTCCAGTGAGGGTGTTGAGGTCGAAGAAGTTTGGGGTTGGAATTGGCGCATCGAGTAGTTTGCCTGTTGCGTCGAAATGGAGCAAATAGGGGCCAAATTCTTCACCCACCCAGATAGTTCCGTCAGCCGCAAAGACAAAGGATTCCGTGTCAAAATCTGCTCCAGTCAAAAGGCGATCGCTTGTGCCTTCATTCTGAATTTCAAAAGGAACTTTATTGTCAGGGTCAGACAGTTGAATGAAGTCCAAAACCTCGACACTACCATCGCCATTCTCTGCGGTATTAAAACTAGGAGCGAGTTGATAGATTCGGAGGAGGTAATCAGAGCTGTTGGTTCTACTACCGAAGCCATTATCAGAGAGAAACCAGTAAGAATCATTGCTAGCAAACTGAACCCCACTAAAGCCTTGGACTGGTGGGCTTTCAAAGGGACCAGTGCGACCGTTTCCCGAAACATCTTCACCAGTAGGAGGACCTTCAGCGAATGTATCTGCGGGGAGGAGAGCAAAGCCTTCAAGTTGTACGTTAGCCATGTTTCGCTAGGGTCGCTATACCAAAATACTGAGTTGTCACGCCCCATAGCGTCCCATGAGAATATTAATAATTTGCTATAGCAAGTTAAAGAATTAGTCTGAATAAGATTAGCTTTAGGTTAAAAAGGTAAAGTGCATATCAGTGGCTTTTATGCAAGAGTCTTGATGAGACTTTTGTTAATAAAATAAAAAAAATAATTTCTTTAAAAATGTTTCTTGTAAATTCAATAAATATAATCCTAAGAATATCTACATTACTCAAGTGTTTATCTCTGCCTATAGACAGCTAACACTT
Source organism: Microcoleus sp. FACHB-SPT15 (assembly GCF_014849525.1). Classification (NCBI taxonomy): domain Bacteria; kingdom Bacillati; phylum Cyanobacteriota; class Cyanophyceae; order Oscillatoriales; family Microcoleaceae; genus Microcoleus; species Microcoleus sp. FACHB-SPT15. The sequence goes on from NZ_JACJNU010000036.1 coordinate 22,495, forward strand.
AAGTTTCATCGTTGTTTTTTTACGAGAGTGCAATCCGGCGCAAGGCGGCAGTGCTTTGCGATCGCATTTCAACTCAGTCGGGAATCCCTACTCATAAAGTAGAACCCCCTTACAGTTTTGATAGCAAGCCATAGGCACAATTTTAGACAGAGTAAGAGCCAAAACGATTTGGCGATTGCTTGCCTCAACACCCATCATCACCATGAAAGACTTTTTAAGAAGAACACATTCTTTAGCTCTAAATCAATTGATTGGGATGAAGCTATTGTCCGGGCATAAACCCGACGTTCTCCTGTTTGACTCCGCAGTTGCCGCTTCTGATATTGCCTTTATGCTCGGTGCTGACTGGGATGGGTGTAACGGGGTTGTCATGCCTAACCGTGATAGGGTAGCTGTTAACACGGCAGCAAACTTGGTAGGAGCTTCATGGTGCCAACAAGGAGACTCAACGGCTTTACTCGCCAGATTAACAACAGATGAATTTTTGAGGCGATACGCTATAGGTGATAGGAATTTCGCCAATGCTAACTTGAGGTGTGCTTTGCTTTGTGAGCAGAACTTGAGCCAATGCAACTTAACTTACGTGAAGCTGAATTTTGCTGACCTGAGTGGGGCAAATCTCAGTGGCGCTGACTTAACGGCAGCAGACTTAAGTGACGCGAACCTGAGTGGAGCAAATCTCAGCCAGACCAGTATGTACAGGACAAACCTAACTAGAGTAAACCTTAGTGAAGTCAACTTAAAAGGAGCAAATCTAAGTAAAGCCTCCTTGAGAGATGCTTGCCTTCATCAGGCAGATTTGACAGGAACAAACCTGAGCTTTGCCGACCTCAGAGGAGCAGCGCTTGATGAAGCGTCCTTGAGTGGAGCTAACTTAACTGGAGCAAAGTTGACACAAGGACAGTTGCCCTTGTAGATCAGCACTGTGGGTAGGTGACTAGCATTTGATCAGTGTTATCATCAGTGAGCGAAAATCTGGAAACTGATAGCTGATCATGGTTGCAGTAGCGATTTTAGCGGCGGGACGTGGAACGCGGATGAAATCTGACCTACCTAAGGTCTGCCACACATTGGGTTCAATGTCCCTCGTTGAACGAGTTCTTCATAGTTGTCTCTCGATTGAACCCTCACGCCGTCTCGTGATTGTCGGCTATCAGAGTAAACAAGTAAAACAATCGTTGAATGCCTTTACTGGTCTTGAGTTTGTCGAACAGACCGAGCAACTGGGAACGGGTCATGCAGCCCAACAACTCCTCCCACACTTGGAAGGCTTCACGGGTGATTTGCTGATTTTGAATGGTGATGTTCCTCTGTTGCGACCCAATACGATTAAACGGTTGCTGGAAACGCATCAAGCCCATCAGAATGCCGCAACTCTCCTCACGGCTCAAATGCCCAATCCTCAAGGCTATGGACGTGTTTTTTGTGATGGTCAAAGTCTGCTGAAACAGATTGTAGAAGACCGAGATTGTACAGCCGCTCAAAAGAAAAACCACCGGATTAATGCAGGAGTGTACTGCTTCAACTGGCCGCAACTGGCAAAAGTCCTGCCGCAACTGCAAGCGAATAATGACCAGAAAGAGTATTACCTGACTGATGTGGTGAACTACCTGGAGCCTGTAATGGCGTTGGATGTTGAGGATTACCAGGAAATTCTTGGGATTAATGACCGCAAGCAGCTTGCGAATGCTTATGAGATTTTGCAAACACGGGTAAAAGATGCCTGGATGAGTGCGGGAGTAACGCTAGTCCACCCAGGCACGATTACGATTGATGACACTGTGGAATTGGAACCGGATGTGCTGATTGAACCTCAAACTCATCTGCGAGGGAAAACGGTAATTGGTTCCGGTAGCCGTATTGGGCCAGGGAGTATGATTGAAAATAGCCAGTTGGGTCAGAATGTAACAGTGCTGTATTCAGTCGTGAGTGACAGTGTTGTTAAAGATGGCACTCGGATTGGGCCTTACACTCATCTACGGGGTCATGTGGAAGTGGGGGAATCCTGTCGGGTAGGAAATTTTGTAGAACTGAAAAATTCGACATTAGGCGATCGCACAAACGTTGCTCATTTATCTTATTTGGGAGATGCAACCCTTGGGACACGAGTCAACGTTGGTGCAGGGACAATTACGGCTAACTACGATGGGGTAAAGAAGCATCGTACAGAAATTGGCGATCGCACAAAAACTGGCTCTAATAGTGTGCTTGTTGCGCCTGTTACCTTAGGAGAAGATGTTACTGTTGCTGCTGGTTCTGTCGTGACAGAAGATGTGCCTGATGATTCTCTAGTTGTTGCGCGTGCGCGTCAGGTTGTTAAACCGGGTTGGCGTCTAAAATCTCAAGAATAAAAGCGTTCAGAAGTATGAAGAAGCCGGAAAATCCTCTTACGGGAGAAGCACTAGTTAAGGAAGTCTGTCGGCGGATTCGGGTTGCCCGTAGCTACTGGGATGCTCATAATAACGCTGCCTGTCGGGGAGAACGGGATCGCGCTTTAGCGCTTTACAACACGCTGACTAAAGAACAAAAAGACCAGATTCCGCAGCAGTTGCGGGTGTGGCTTCGCTACCGCAGTGAAAAATATTTTGGCGCACACCGAACACCACCCAAGTCGAAACGAAAGTCGAAATAATACTTTCCTTGGGTTGTGGGGGAAATGCGATCACCTGCTTTTGCTATTGGGACGTTTCTTTTGAGTACTATATACAAATCGGTTTGATCGGTTGGCGAGGGCGACCGCGCTAGCCTTCCGCCTCTGGGTTCGCAATTGCTTGGGGATGAACCACTACAATTTCATAGATGCTTCGGAAATCATCTGGGTTAAACGTCAGTAAATGCGTTACACCATGCACTAACATCACAGCAACTAACGAGCATCATGTACACGTTTACCCTGAAGTTGATAATTTGTCACCAAATTGAACCAGTGGGGAAATATTTGTGGCGTTTCCTCAAGCTGCGGAAACTGATTTAAAATCTGCTCAATTTCAGTACGAGTTTGTTCGACACTCCACCCCAAACCATTGACAGTTGCTGGACGAGTTGCAACAACCCAAAATTCGATAATGTTCTGGCTGGTGATAAAAACGCGATTTCGTTGCCTTAGAAGAGTAGCTGTTGCTCTACCAGCTAATAAGTTCACGGGTGATGTCCTGTCACTCATACGAAGCAAAATGTTGGTATCGAGGAGATAGTCAGTCATTAGTCGTAGATGTTTTCCCGACGTAAAGCTTCATCAGGTAGGTTTGCCCCATTCTGATGACTTTGTACCCACTGCATTAATCGTTCCGCACGTTCTTCAGGTGTGGCGGTTGCCCAAAAGGGTTGCTCTGGGGGAACGGGGGACAGGATTAAGCGATCGCTTTCCACCTCTACCACGAAGCGAGTATTGGGTTGAATTGCCTGTAAAATTTCGGCGGGTAGTTGTAACGTTCCTGCTTCACTCACTTCAACGATCGAAGACATTGCTATCGCCTCCAAGCAATCAATAAGGTGTCTGTTTAGGGCTATTTTACTGATTTTGTCAATAAGCTACGATAGCCGCTTTGCGAACCAAGTCGAAACGACAGTCGAAGTAGTACTTTGCTTGTATTGTGGGGGAAATGCGATCGCACTGTGAACCAGAGGTTTATCTGAAGTGAGGGGCGATATAGCTCTACACCATACAGTTTGAACTTGGTAGAGTAGTTACAGATTGACTCCGCTATTGGATGGATCAGCTCTCCGATTTTATAAAACATGGATATCATGCTTTCCTCTACGTCAGCGTTTAATCTTCATGTTTTGTTAGAGCAAACTGCGACAGGGCGAACCATTGCGTCGATCGCTGAACTAGCGAACTGCCAGGTAGAGGCAGACACACGGAAGGAAGCACTACAAGCAATTCAAGAACTGGTGAGCGATCGCCTAAGTAGCGTTGAAGTTTTGCCACTAGAAATCTCTCTTAAAGAGCCTGTTCGAGAAAATCCGTGGACAGAGTTTATTGGAATGTTTGAGGGGGATGCTGAGTTTGCCCAGATGGCAGCACAATGGCAGGCGGAACGCGACCAGGATGCAGATGATGCGATATGAGTCTTTGGATTTTTGATACCGATCATGTTTCGCTACTGTTGGGGCGGCATCCACAGGTCAGTCGTCGGGTAGCTGAAGTGGGAGCAGATGTCGCGATTACAGTTGTGACTGTTCAAGAGCTTTTTAATGGTTGGGTAGTGCGAATCAATGATGCGAAAGACACGCAAGATTTGGTACGGCTATATAGCAAGCTGAACCGCACGATCGCACTGTGTAAACGAGTACCCGTGGCAGGTTTTGATCAAGCTGCTGGCGATCGCTATCAACAAATGCTGATTGAAATCCCTTCGTTGTCAAAAAAGCGCTTGCAAAAGGATATGCGAATTGCTGCAATCGCATTATCAATTAAGGCAATTGTTGTTACACGCAATTATCGGGATTTTTCTCAGGTTCCAGGGTTACTTTTGGAGGATGGGACTCAGGAAAGGTGAGCGATCGCCAATTCATTACGCTACGATGGTCGCTAGGCGAACCGCCAAAGGCATCGCACCAGTGAGCTTTGATTGAATTATGGCGTCGAAATAGGATTGTGAGGAGGGTGCGAACACGCTTCGTGCTACATAATTGTTAGCCTGCTTTTGCTATCTAGAAGTTTCTTTTGAAAACTCCGATCTCTCTTTTAAAGAAGACGATTGAAGTGAAGACCTTTTGGAGAAGTAACTTTCAACATTCGATCTGGGCGATCATGTGTGTTAGTTTTACCGGAAGAACGAGTTGGTCTTTTGGAAATACTGATATTCCTGACACTGACGAAACGATACACATAATCTTTGAGAAAATCTTGATGCTCCCAAAATGACTGCCCAATTTCCCGGCAATAGGCAACGAAACACTGTGCTCCTTTAAGTTGTTGAATGATTTCCTTCTCTGTACCTCCCTTTCCCGACTTCATCTCAATGCAAATGATAACTCTTGCCTCATCATTATCGGCTATTATGACAAAATCTGCACGTTTACACTCACATTTTGAATCAGCAAATATCCCCTTTGGTGCCGTAAAGGTGTCTGCTTTGATAACAATAGTTTGATCGTCATCGGGCATTCCATAGATTGTCACTGAATAGTCAGCAGGTGGAGGTTCTTTGAGTATGACTTTCTTTTTGTTGCGATCATTTTGTAATGGCACTGTAGCAGTTTTCTTGATCATTTCTTTGAGGATGGCAATGTCAGACATTACTCCTCACCCCAGACAATTGCTTCCTGAATCCGGTTCATTGTTTCAATCGTGCTGTCAAAGCTGCGAGCTTCGATACCCAGTTCTGAGCTAATATCGGCTAGTGTCAGGGTTTGGCATTTAGTCCGTCTTGATTTACCCTCTAATATTATCGGTACCTCTTCTGCAATATAAACTTTGATCTTTTCAGAGGAAAGTAGTTCTTCTGCTCGATAACCTTCTTCTTGAGCGATCCGCTTGAGATGGGGTTTGTCATGGTTAAGCATAATCAGTGTATTCAGTTCTTTGATGATGTAATCACTATGGGTAGTAATGAAAACTTTAATACCGAGGTTGACTAGTCGGGCGAAAAGCCGTGCAACACGGCGCTGGTTTTCCGGGTGTAGGTTCAATTCAGGTTCATCTACCATGAGCAAATCACCTTGCTGGGCTTCGTGTCTCAAGTAAAAGCCGATATCTAGCAGAGAACGCACGGCGCTAGAACTTTCATCCATAGAAAGCTTGACCCGTTTACCCTTCGGCACATAGTAAAGCTCATCGTTGCGGGTGACGGTGTACTCGCCGCCAATGATGTCAGCAAAATCAGCCAGTATATCGGAATGGTTTTCGGCAATAAAACTGATTTTTTTAACAAGGGTTTCAAGTTGCCGGGTAAACTCTACATTTGTCTTTATCGGTAAGGCATAATCATCATAATCTTTAAATAGAAGCTCCATTGGATCGATATTTTTGTCAGCCTGACCCATTTCTTCAAGCAGGCGATTACGGGCAAAATTTAGCTCTTTGCGAAAAATAGCAGCACCAGTTCGTTCTGCGCTGGCGATGAAAGGGCGAGGGAAAAATTGAGCAAAAATGATGTCTTTGAGAGCATCAGAAATGATACGTTTAAGGACATCAGTGGGAATTGTTACTTTCTCTTTATTAACAAGTAAAGTGACAACTAAATCCGTGCTTTCTTCACTTTTTGTAAGGGAAAATAATTCTGCATTCGCAGCTCTCATTTTTAAGTCAAATTTGCTTTTAAGACTAATATTTTTAATATCGAGTATTACCTGAAATTTGGTTGTTTTAAATCGTTCTGCCTGTGCTGCAAAAATCTTCGGTAACTGCTGGGTATATGCTTGACAACCTTTGACAACAATCTGTTCAGATTTTTGAACATATTCTTGTATGTCAAGACGAATTACGCCATCTGCAAGTAGCTGCTCGATCTTATCTTCGTTGATTTTGATCGGAAACATTCGCCTCCAAGTAGACAAAAATCCAAACAACGCATAAGTAGCGTATGTCTTGCCAGTATTGTTGCAGCCACAAATGAGCGTTAGATCGCCAATAGTGAATTCGGCTTGCTTCAAAGCACCAAGATTTTTGAGCTTAATTTTCATTGCCGTATTTCTTAAATATTCAGAAGTATTCTCAAGTTTTTGTCGAAAATAAGTTGGTTATTGTGTAACTATCCCACGATAATTCCAAAGCGTCTCTTGGGGGAGGTTACTCTTAGCCTCATCATCAAGAGCTTCTGCAATTCCCTGATCGTCAAGAATAATCGGGTCATCCGCACAGATACCATAGAGAGCTTCTAATGATGGTTCAATAGTCGTTAACGATGGAACAGGCCGATAAATCACCATTACTTCCACATCCTGCTCTCTTAGCCCAACGGGAATCTCAAGATAGAGGATGCCATCTTGTCCAACACGCTGCCGTACTTTAATGCTCTCCATTGTCCTTGGCTCCGTGCTTACAACCTAGAACCCCAATGCACCTAAAAACAGAGGCAATACCTTGCCTTCATCTACTATGACACCAAACTCAACGGCTATCCACGCAGTGACAAGCTCTCAACCCAGCATAGAATAGCGAATAGTGTAGTTATTGCGTGGCTCTTGCTGTGGCAACTATCACGATTGAAATTCCAGACGACCTCTCAGAACAACTAACTCAAGAAGAAACTCAAACGCACTTTATCGTTTGATGTAGAACTTGATGACCCAACATCCGAAGCAGAAAGTAGCATGACAGAAATTATTTTTTGGGTTGAAGATGATCCTGAAGGGGGCTATGTAGCTAGGGCGATCGGTGAATCGATTTTCACGCAAGCCGACAGCATTCAAAAACTCCGAGAACTGGTTAAAGATGCTGTTCATTGTCATTATCCTGATGAAGCGACCCGCCCGAAACTAATTCGTTTACACATCGTACATGATAAGGTCATTGCTTCATGAAGCTGCCCAGAGATTTGTCTGGTGAAGCGTTGGCAAATCTTCTCTTAACATTTATCACCGTTGCGAAGCGAAGGGACAAAGTTTCGCTTCGCAACGGTGATAAATGTTAAGAGCGATTAATTTGTTGAGATTTTATTTTTAGCTTAGCAAAAGTGGCTGCTATTCAGCTTACAATACTACGAATTTCACTAACCAACCTACCAAATAAAAAGTGCAATGAAGCGAGAACTATCTAATTTAATAAAACTTCTATACAGTGCAGTAATGATGTCCTTTTTTGGATTCAAAAACAAGTATTTTAAACTAATCAATAAAGATTATGACTACACTAAGTTTCATTCACAATTTGGAGAAGATAGATATATTGTAGAGAATATAGAGTTTTTGCAAAAAGGAGTTTTCATAGATATTGGAGCAGGTCATCCAACTTATCTTTCAAACAGTTACTTTTTTGAAGAAAATGGCTGGAAATGTATCTGTATTGATGCCGATATTAATCAAATTGAATTACTCAAAAGAGAACGCTTAAACGTAGAATGGGCTGCTATTTCCCTTCAAGAAGGAGAAATAAGCTTTAATCAATCTTTCTTGCCAGAGTTATCCTCTACTTTGCAAAAGGATAAATATGAGGGACTAATTAAAATTCCATTTAGAGATTCTGTAAGAGTTCCAGCTTTCAGACTAGAAACTTTACTTAATAAATATAATATTGGGACGATTGATATATTAGATATAGATGTTGAAGGAACTGAACTAGAAGTCTGGAAAAGTTTTGATTATGAAAAGCACAAACCTAAAGTTGTAATCATCGAATACTACGGATTAGGTTTGGGTGATAACTCTGAAAATTTTAAAAACTTTTTTGCAAAACTTCCTTATAAGCTTGTTCATACTACTTGTACGAATTTCATTTTCGTTAATCAAGAAACATCAGTTAAATTCTTAAGATAGCTAAAAATAGTGAAAAATACTTTGGGACACACCGAACGCCACCCAAGGCGAGGTGAAAGTCGAAATAGTACTTTCCTCGCCTCGCAAGGAAACTGCGATCGCTCAAATATCTCGCAGAGTAGATAGGGGACACTATGCAGAGGCTACACCAACGTCCTTCGCTGAAATTGGGGCAGAATCTATCATCCTCAACTAAGGCATCTACCAGGGCAGCACCTCACCATTAGCGTGCCAAAAAGTACCTGTATTCTCCAGCGTCAACTCATCAATCCGCTTCAACAACCCCTTCACAGACTCTTCCGGCGTAATGCCACCCGATGTAAAATTCGTCATGCGGGTTTGAACTAAGCCTGGATGCAGAATTGCCACCGCAATCCCACGCCCTTTGAGGTCATGAGCCAGGGATTTGCCAGCCATCGACAACGCAACCTTCGACATCCGGTAGCCATAGGAACTGCCAGAGGTATTATCTGCGATCGATCCCATCCGACTGGTCATCAGCGCAATCTTGGAACCCGCTTTGAGGTTGGGAAGGAGTGCATGGGTTACTCGTAGGGCACCGATCGCATTCACCTCGAACTGTTCGCGAATACTGTCAAAATCAAGGTCTTCCAGCGTTACGCGCTTGATAATTCCCGCATTATTAATCAGGACATCGATCGCAGTACCATCAAGGAGATCGCATAAATCTGCAACCGAAGCATCCGAAGTGATATCAACGCCATCTTCTACCTGCACGCCCAAATCTCTCAATTCCGTAGTGCCAGTGCGACAAGCTGCAATCACTGTATCTCCCCGTTCTTTGAGTTGATGGCAGTATTCGTAACCGATACCACGATTTGCCCCTGTAATCAAATAAGTCGCCATAGAAAGCCTCCAAAAAGCATTTGAGATCTTTGGGTACTGTATCAATTGATTGACCGACAAATGGCTGTTATTTAACTCGAACTGACATTGATTAGATTTCCAGCTACATTTAGCTTTCACGCCCAGATTGCTTAAAACAGCATAATCGCTAGTTCTCCTCCTACTAGCTGAGGCGATCGCAGTTATTGAGCGAGTACTCTTGTTACTGTTGAATTTTTGGGAAATTTACAGATAATGGCAACAATCACTGTTTACGGCACTCCTGTGAGTACTTATGTTCGTACTGTCCGGTTGCTTCTTGAGGAAGCAAGCGCAGAGTATGACCTCAAAAGTGTCGGTATTTTCAACGGTGAAAACGACTCATCCGAGTACCGAGCCAAAAATCCGTTTGGTAAAGTCCCGACCCTCGAAGTGGATGGGGAACTACTTTATGAGACGGCTGCCATTACCGACTATCTCGATACTGTCGTAGCCAGTAACAAGTTCAGCCCATCTAATCCGCTGTCCAAGGCTCGGATGCGCCAAATTATGGCTATTGTTGATAGCTATTTCTATTCATCTGCGATCACGACAATTGTGATACAGCGTCTAATTGTGCCAAATCAGGGTGGCAAAACAGATGAGGACGCGGTGAAAAATGCGATCGCGCCGGCAAAAACAGCAGCAGAGGCGATCGAGTCGCTCACTGTTGGTAGTCCATATCTGCTAGGCAGCGAATTGAGCATCGCCGATTTCTACCTGATTCCAATTTTTATCTACCTCTCGCAGACACCAGAGTTTGATGCAATTACCGCTCAAACTCCTAAATTGAGGACTTGGTGGGATCAGGTCAATAAGCTCAAGAGCGTGAACCAAGTTTGCGCGTAACTTCTAATCTCCCTGCCTTATTAATTTCCTATCTTGCTTACCAGCGAAATGGCTACGAAATTAATACTCTCGTTCCTCTAAACCCGTCCTTTAACGAGTTGCGATTTGAGTTATGTCCTTAATTTGCTATATAGTCTCCTTTTGGACTTAACTCGCTGAAATCTTCTAAGCTATGACCTTGATTCAATCCTCCTCACCGGGGCGGCATACTACCTCTCGTAGCGTTGGACGCAACTACCAATCTCTGTTTGTCATGCTAATCGTTAGCGTTTTCCTACTAGGAGGAATTGGCTCTCGTCTTGCATACTTACAGATAATTCAGGGAGAACAAAATCGGCAACTAGCAGAAGATAATCGAATTCGTCTAATTCCAAAGCCACCCGTGCGGGGAAATATTTTTGACCGTAAGGGCAAAATATTAGCAAGTAGCCGCTTGTCTCACTCAGTATTTCTCTGGCCGATCGCACTTAAGCCAAACGAGTGGCCCCAAACCCTCAAACGCCTCTCAGAGCTTTTAAATATTCCCCAAGAAGAAATTCAAAAACGTGTAGAACGAGAGGGCTTTAACTCGCCTTCGCTCATCCGGATTGCCCGTGGTCTTAGCCCCGCTCAGATTACAGCCCTCGAAGAATACAGTGACCAACTCGAAGGCGTAGAAGTTGATATTGAAGCTGTGCGGAACTATCCCAACGGGGATTTAGCTGCTCATGTTCTCGGCTACACGGGTGAACTGAATGACGAAGAGTTTGCCGAACGAAAAGCTGAAGGCTATCGTCTGGGTGACATCGTTGGTCAAATGGGTGTCGAAGAGGCTTTTGAGCAACAGCTACGAGGAGAATGGGGCGGTCAGCAGGTCGAGGTTGATGGTGCAGGTCAAGTGCTGCGGATTCTGGGGCAAAAAGAAGCCAAAGCGGGTAAAGACATCACTCTTACTCTTGACCTCGACCTCCAGAAAGCCGCAGAAGCGGCATTAGGCAATCATAAAGGTGCAATTGTTGCACTCAATTCTAACAATGGTGCGGTTCTAGCCATGGTCAGCCGCCCGACCTATGACCCCAATCTCTTTTCCACCCGAATTACTCCAGATACTTGGAAGCAGCTACAGAGCAAAGACCACCCCTTTGTCAACCGGGCGCTACGAGGTTTTGCTCCTGCCAGTACCTTCAAAATTGTGACGACTACGGCTGGAATTGAATCAGGCAAATATTCTCCTCGTACAGTTTTGCAAACCTACCCTTCCATAACGATTGCGGGAACAACATTTGCAGATTGGAACCACGCGGGATTCGGTCCATTGGGATTTGCGGGGGCACTGGCTTGGAGTAGTGATACCTTCTTTTATCAAATTGGTAGAGGAATTGGCGGAGAAACCTTAATTGATTGGACACGAAAATATGGCTTTGGTCAAAAAACAGGAATTGAGTTAGCACCAGAAGAAGCCGCCGGATTAGTTGCAGATGATGCTTGGAAGCGGAAGCAATTTAACTGGGAGTGGACAGTTGGAGATACGGTGAATATGTCGATCGGTCAAGGTTTTCTGCAAGCCACACCCCTGCAAGTTGCCGTGATGTTTGCTGTACCTGCCAATGGCGGCGATCGCATTAAACCTCACCTGCTCAAAGATAATGAAGAGTCGAGGAATTGGCGAAAATCGTTGGATATCAAACCAGAAACAGTACAGGTACTGCGCCAAGGTCTACGGCAGGTTGTCAGTAGTGGCACAGGTAAAGCAATGGACGTGCCAACGCTTCCCCCAACCTCCGGAAAAAGTGGAACGGCTGAGGCACCTCCAGGTCTGTCTCACGCTTGGTTTGGCGCGTATGCACCTGCTGATAAGCCAGAGATTGTAGTGGTAGCCTTTGCGGAACATTCAGGCGGGGGTGGAGGGAAAGTCGCTGCGCCAATGGTACGCCAGGTAATGGAATCTTACTTCAAGCCAAAAAAGCCCGCTGAATCTACTAAAGCGAAGCAGAAAACACCCTAGTACTGGACTGGTACTCTAGAGGGTTTGCACATCCTCCGTCATTTCCAGAGTGTCTCCCATCAGATCACCTGTATGATAAGCCGACAGCAGAACCTGGCTTGTTTTCCCCCAAGCGATCGCACCTGTGGCATCAATCGCGATCGCACCGAAATCTCGGTGATTTTCCCTTGCTTCTGTAAAGGAACGCTTCATCGACTCAACCAGGGATAAACCGTCAGTGACACGCACGACAATCCGCGCTGCTAGACACTCATCAATGATGTCTTCTCCAATCCCTGTACAGCTAACGGCTGCCTTTTTCGTCGCATAGTTGCCTGCTGGCATTGCACAGTCACTGACGCGACCAATTCGTTCAAAGCCTTTACCACCCGTAGATGTCCCAGCGACGAGACATCCGTGAGTATCCAAAGCCACGACACCAATTGTTCCACGTCCCGCCTCAGCAGGCTTAACTAATTCTGTTTCCGCAACGACACCCGCCATCGTCTTGTCAAAATTTTCTTGCCGTTCCAGCATCCACTCTCCCAATCGCAAGTCAGTGAGGGGATTGTAAAGGGGTGTATTGAGTTCTCGCATCAGTTCTGCTGCCCCATACTCAGAAAGCACTCGGTCAGCCGAATCTTGCAAAAATGTGGCGAGTTCAATCGGATTTTGGACTCTTGAAACATTAATTACACCACTGAAGCGCTGAAACTTACCTTCCATCAACGCTGCACTCATGCGGATTTGCCCATCCGATTGCAAAACTGAACCTGTTCCCGCATTAAAACGAGGGTCATCCTCCAACAGTTGACAGCCTCGCACAACCGCATCCCGTGCATCAGCACCACTTAACAATAAGGAATAAACATCCTCAATGATTGTATAGAGCGATTGGCGCACCGCGTCCGCTCCGGCTTTGCCCTTGAGGGAACTACCAGCACCGCCATGAATAATAAGTTTAGGTTGCACCTGATTGACTGATATAACAAAGTATGAATTCTGAAGGATGACGTGTGAAGTGTCAAGTACGAAAAGTTAAGGAATTAAGACAATTGACTAGCTATATAGCTAATTGGCTTGAGATTTACGTCGGCGGCAGCGTTCTGAACAGTACTTCACATCATCCCAGCACTCTGCCCATTTTTTTCGCCAAGTGAATGGGCGCCCACAAACGGGGCAAATTTTTGTCGGTAGGTCTGATTTAGAGCGCTGACGTACCATACTTAAGTTGACAAGTAGATTATCTATTTAATTGTAAAGAAGTATTAAATATCTATGAATATGAATTCTCTTCTCTCTCACTACTTTTCAAGTTAGAAGGCTCACGATGGGTTTAGCAAGAGTCAAGATTGTTTTGGTAGAACCTGCTGGGGCATTGAACGTAGGTTCAGTTGCCCGTGTGATGAAGAATATGGGACTGAGTCAGCTAGTGCTAGTAAATCCTCAGTGTGATCCACTGGGGGTAGAAGCACGGCAGATGGCAGTTCATGGCGTAAATATTTTGGAAACAGCGCAGCAGGTGGAGACATTGCCGTTGGCTTTAACAGGATGTCAACGTGCGATCGCAACGACTGCCCGTGTCCGCAGTCTCTCAACTCAACTGGAACACCCCAGAGTGGCACTGCCCTGGTTACTCGAAGAAGCCGTAACTTCGGCATTAATTTTTGGGCCAGAATACCGGGGATTGAGCAATGTTGAACTCAATTATGCCCAGCGATTTGTCTGTATTCCCTCCAGTGCCGACTATCCCTCCTTAAACCTTGCTCAGGCGGTTGCTGTTTGCTGTTACGAACTGTTTCAGATTACTCAAGGATTTCCAGAAGTCGAGCCTCAAAATTTCTTACCGACTCCCCAACCGATCGATGCTGCCCCGCTCGAAGTTTTGGAAGGCTACTACGAACACTTGGAAGCTGTTTTATTAAAAATTGGTTATCTCTTTCCTCATACGGCAACAGCGCGAATGGAGAAGTTCCGAAGCCTGTTCAACCGTGCCACACCGACGGCCGGGGAAGTGGCAATGCTTAGAGGTATTCTCCGCCAGATGGAATGGGCGCTACAATGTCTGCCAACACCTATTGTGGGTCATGGCTCAGAGCCAAATGAGTTCTAAAATAGGCTTGGTCAAATAACTCGTTGAGATAATTAGCACGCCAGCAATTAACGAATTGCTGCTAAAAGAGTTAAGTGTAGGACAGCCGTCTACAACTAACTGGATTGCGTTGGAGTGGAGGTGCCACGAGTGGCAGCGTCTAGGGACAAGAGGCATCAGCCTGAGGATTTGGAAATGGAACAGGGACAACGCGATCGCCTTCGTATTCGTCGGCGTCGAAACCAACAAAAACCACTGATTGGGCAGGAGGAATCACGTAAACTGCCTCAACCGCCTGATCTACGCCCCCAAGCCATTCCTGTGAGGGGGCAGATACCTCGCAAGCCAAAGCCACAATCAGTAAGCCGTATTCTGCCTCAGGTGCAGCCATTGCAACCGGGTTCTGAGCTTAATCCTCAGCAACCAAAACTCAGAATACCTCGCACAAACCCTTTCTCACCCAACGTTGACGCGGGACGTAGACGGACTGTACGCACTCCTATTGAGGCTCCAGCTTTCCCGCGCCCTAAACAGCAGGTGGATACCAGCAATCTACGTCCGAGCAACAAGCGGTTAAGAATGGGTGGAACAATACCTGTTACTCCAGCACCAGTGGGAACGGGAACTAGGCGTGTTCGACAAGCCCCTGCTTCTGTGTCGCCTCAAAGCAAGAAAGCTCGTTCACCTCGGCATTCCCAAAAGCGTCCTCTAAGTCCATTTATCCATATCATTCGTCTATTGATTTTGGGGATTGGTATTGGTGCCATTGTTGGGACACTATTGTCGGCATTAAATCCAGCAACACAAGCATCAGATAAGGTTAAGGAGACTCCCAAAGCTGAAGTTCAGGAAAGCCCTAGTGAGGTTAACACGGGCACACCCCTAGCACTGAGCCAGGAAATCCCTGAGTTAAAAGCGCAAATGCAGACACTAGCGGCAGAACACCCAACCTTGCAACCCGGAGTCTTTCTTGTCGATATGGATACCGGGGCATACCTAGACTGGCAGAGTAATGCCACTTTTGCTTCCGCTAGCACAATCAAGGTGCCAATTCTAGTCGCGTTTTTTCAGGATGTGGATGAGGGCAAAATTCGGTTGGATGAACCCTTAACGATGCAACCGGAAATGATCGCGGCTGGTTCTGGAGATTTGCAGTACAAACAAGCTGGAACACAGTACACAGCCTTGGAAGTGGCAACGAAGATGATCATAATTAGTGATAACACCGCCACTAATATGCTGATTACCCGACTCGGTGGGGCAGCAGTACTAAATGCACGGTTCCGGGAGTGGGGCTTGTCGGCAACAAGCATTAACAGCCCACTACCAGATGTCGAAGGAACGAATACAACGAGTCCTAAAGACTTGGGAAATTTGATGTCGCTTGTGAATCAAGGGAAATTAGTGTCATTGCGATCGCGCGATCGCCTTTTAGACATCATGCAGCGGACTCAAACAAATTCCCTATTACCTCAAGGATTGGGTGCCGGAGCAATCATTGCCCACAAAACAGGTAATATCGGCTCACTACTGGCTGATGTTGGCTTGGTGGATATGCCGACGGGTAAACGTTACCTCGTCGCCGTTATGGTGAAGCGTCCCCACAATGATGCCACGGCTGAAGAGCTAATCCGGCAAATCTCTCGCACGGTTTATGACTACTTCAATCAACCGCGTGTAACTCCGAGTACAACCTTAACGCCTTCTGAAGGCACGGCTACAATTAGCCAATCGCTCACATCGGAAGACTCTGTTAATTAATTGCTGCTTTGATAAGTTGGAGGAAGTAGAGCTTAAAAGTCCCCCAGGATTGGGGGATTTAGGGGGCAAAATCACTTCAAACGCAAACTAGAAAAATTGTGCGTACACAGTAGCCTTGTCGGGAAGAGGTCAGCATTTAATTGCGTTGTCCTACTTAGCTGGAGCGGGAACAACAATGTAACCCGTTGTGGCATCTCCTAATACCCAGTTGCGCTCAATGCCCCAGTACCACCAGTGAGCGGCGACGTAACCGCAGATTAGGCTATCGAGTTGGTCTTCGACGGCTTTGATCGCTGTGCCTGTGGTGGGAATTTCGGGGAGGGAGGAAGCACAGAGGTTTAAGGTCGGTTCTAGGCTGGGCAAGATATCCAGGATGTATTGACGAAGTTTTATGAGTTCTAATCGTCGCTCAGCGAGGGTGCCTTTTTTGTATTTGAGGATGCGATTTAGACCGAATAAATGCACGATCGCAGGATGGGGAAATACCTCGATTTGGAAGCGACCTAATTCTTTGGGGTCAATTACGGGGGCGTGAGTAAAGCCTCGTGCTTCGAGACTTAGACCAAACTCGACGAT
Organism: Microcoleus sp. FACHB-SPT15; assembly: GCF_014849525.1. Taxonomy (NCBI): domain Bacteria; kingdom Bacillati; phylum Cyanobacteriota; class Cyanophyceae; order Oscillatoriales; family Microcoleaceae; genus Microcoleus; species Microcoleus sp. FACHB-SPT15. The sequence goes on from NZ_JACJNU010000036.1 coordinate 39,042, forward strand.
GCGTTGTGCAAATGGTCGTCCGAGATTGGCGGGGTAGCATCCAGCGTGATAGTGGCGAAAGTGCTGGTGGGTGAGCTTATCCGGTAGGCGCATTCCTGTGAGGTTGGGGATAAGCGTTGGGGCATCAACGGCAATCATTGCGGGTTCTGTGGAGGATGCCCATTGATCTACCCATTTATGGATGTCTGTTATTGGTTGCTTAAGGCTTAGATCTAGTAGGTGCAACGATCCATTTGACCAAGCTAAGCAGCACAGTCCGCTAGCTCCAGAACTCCAACCTAGGTCAATTCCTAAAAATTTCATTGAGCAACCTGATATTGACCTGCTTTGAGAAGATTTAAAGTTTCCGTAAATTTACGGTGGCATTAGGTATCCCGTTTCCCGATTATTATCTTTGAGCTGTGTAGATACTGTAGCTCTGGGAAATAGCCTTTGAAAGACTAATTTTACCTCTCAACTTACCTGGAATTATTAATATGTCAGCAAAAAACAAAATCCAATCTAAGGGTTCAGGTGTTAACGAACACCAAGCTAAAACTCGCTTACTGCTTGCTTTGTGGGATATCGGAGCCAGTAAGGAAGAAGTGATGAAAAGTCAAGTGACAAGACGAATTGTATCAAAGAGTCAGAAAGTAGCAGACTATCAAGGAATTTTTGACCAATTGGAAAAGGATGGAGTGATCACGATCGCTAAAAACAAATTCTCCCTCTCTCCTAAAGGCGTGGAATTGTTAGGTGAGAGTCTGAAACATCATGACGTAAAGTTTGAGGGTTCAATTGTTGGGACTTGGGTTGCTAATGCTTTAGTCAGGTGGATTGCACAGATGGATGGTGCTGTCAGCACTCCTGCTAAACCAGGGAAGACAAAGGAAAAGGCGATCGCATCTTACGACAAGTTTAAGCACATAGCGTTAGATGTCTACGACCAGCTTAACCGGGACTACAACCTGGACAATCTAGTGCCGATTTATCGGATTCGGCGGGAAATAGGCGATCGTGTTAGCCGTTCTCAGTTCAATGAGTGGCTGATGGAAATGCAGGCTAACGACATTTTGCAGCTTCAAGGCGGCAGCGTAGAGGACAGCGCCCCAGACAAGATTGAAGATTCCATCACTACAGAACTTGATGGACTACGCTGCTATGCAAGACTTCTGTAACCCTAAATTGTCATTCACTTCTCACTCAGTCATTCCACAAACCTATGAGCAGTAATCCATCTAATATTGACGACCTTATTAGAAGTCACAATCCGTTTGCGGGTCATATTGTTGTCAGACCTCCGCAGATATGGGCAAAGAGTTTTCCTGATGTTCCTTCAATCAATGCTCATGCCTCTAATGCTGTTTTGGAAGCAGTTACACAAGTACGCCAAGGGCAGCGTCAAGTTGTAGGCATCACTATTACCGCTGAAAAAGGGCTAGGAAAAAGCCAAATAATCAGTCGGATTCGGCATCGTTTGCAGGCAGAAAACGGTGCCTTATTTATCTACATGAGCAAGTATGACAACCTGAATCAGATTAAGTATCAATTTCTTCAAACCGTAGCCTCTAGCCTCAGAGCATTTGGTAGTTACCAAGGGGTGATGCAGTGGCAAGAACTAGCAGCGGCTTTGATTAACGAAGTAAGGAAATGGAATTACACACCTCAGCAGTATATTAGTCTATTTCCATCATGGTTGAATAAATATTCAAACAAAGTAGTCGAACACTTAACTGATTGTGTTCTTCAGATAAAGCCTAGTATCAACAATCCCTATATAGTGAAAGCTATTCTTTGGACACTCTCTTCTGCACACGCTATCTATGCAACTCATTGGCTCTCTGGTTTGGAATTAACGCAGACACAAGCAGAGGCAATGGTACTCCCCAATCCCAAAAGAGAGGACAGGGAAGCTGAAGCATTAAGCACTATTCGCCAAATTTTAGACATAACCAGTAGTTACAGAGTGCCTGTAATCTGCTTTGATGAATTAGATGTCGCAGATGCTGATGATAATGGCTTTACCGCAGCACAAGTCATTGCTAACTTAACAAAGGATTTATATAACAACCTTGAACGTGGCGTTTTACTACTGGCGATGTATCCTGAAACATGGAGAGATCAAGTTAAACATTTGCCCCAAGCAGACGCGGTGATTGATCGGTTGGTAAGTGAACAAAGGGACAGACAACCTATCACCTTAAACTATCTGAACTCTGATGATGTTTTGGCAATAGTTTTTTATTGGTTAAAAGAGTTTTACGAAGAAAATCAACTAAGTCCACCTAATCCTCTCTATCCATTTGATGAAAATAAACTTAGAGATCTGGGTAAGGGTAAACCTACCATAAGAGCAGTATTAAAGTGGTGTGCAGAACATTTTATTATACCAGAACCTGTAATCCCACCCAAGGATGGTAAGCTACCACCGCGTCCACCCAAACATTTGGTTGAACCTTCCTTCGAGGCAGAATTGGCAAATATTGAAGAGAATATAGATGTCTTATCGGAAGAAAATAATGATGTAATTGCTGATGCTTTGTGGTCAGCCTTCTTTGCTCTAAAAAGCCACACGCTAGAGGGTATAACAATCAGTACAATTGAAGAGATTCAAGCCAACAGTGCAGACAAAGGATATATTCACTTTAAAATAGTTGGCAAAGAAAATCAAGAAGTCATAAAAATTGGAGTGGCTGTTCTTCAGCAATCTGGAGGAAGATATCAGGGAGCTGCATTAAAACGACTAATAAACTATGAGAAATTTGACATAACTCGCGGTTGCTTGGTTCGCTCTAATAAAATAAATTCAGGAGCAGCCGGAGCAAAAGACTGTATAAAAAAGCTATTAAAAAAAGGTGGAGAGTGGGTGCTTTTGCAGAGCCAAGATATCAAACCTCTTTTAGCTATCAGAGCTGTCTTGGATAATTGTGAAAGTTATGAACTGAGTGAGGAGGAAATTCTAGATTTTATACGGCAGAAAAGGTTAGCAATTGATAACCCGCTCATCCGGGAGATTCTAAGCGCTCCATCGGGACAAGAGCCTGAAAATTTGTTGGATGAAGATATGCCTGTTAGCATTCCTCAAACTGTATCTGACTCAGTAGATAACATCGAGCTAAACATTTAGATAACCAAAAATGAGCCAGCAGGTTTCAATTCCAATAGCATTGCGCCTACCTGCCCCAGATATAGAAGCCTTAATCAAAGGGTTGATGATAGCTGCAATGCCTCGGATATTCGTTAATCCGGGGCGGCAATTTGCCCTCTATCCCTCCGACACTTCGAGTAATGTCCTGTCAACCGAGCAGCATTATCGCTCAAACTTTCTGCCTACTGCCCAAAAAAGTCTGGCTGAACTTGGTTCTGAAACCGTTTCGATTAAAGCCTGGGCAAGGTGTGAACTCTGCCAAGTGGTGGATGAATCCGAACCCCTTGATTTTTTGCCGCACCTGACGGTATGGACAAAAGAAGCCTTACAGCAAACTCTCTCAAAGCGGGGGAATATTTTTCTTGCTTACTTGCGAGTTTACCGACTTCCTCAACCCCTTAAAATACCCGTAAACCCCAATCCCCGATTTGTTCCCCTACCGCAACCTTTGACGGTTACCCAAGCAACACCTGTCTTAAACAACGCCTTCTTTGAACAGCGCTGTCGCCAAATGCAAGAACGACAGCCACCCCTGCATCCTGAATTAGAAGAGTTGCAAAGTGCGATCGCTCTTTTATCAGCCACAAACCCAATAGCTGAGGAACTAGACCAGGATATTAAGATATTTCTAGGTTGGGCAAGCAGTCAAACCGCCCGGCGGCTCGATTCAGATTTAGCTTGGGTTCAAAAAATCGCAGAGGTAGGAAATTCTAGCGATGGCAACCAATTTGAAAAGCTAGTGCGGAAAAGTCTGCTCAAGCTAGGTTTTACAAACTCCAATCAAAATCCCCAAACTAGCCTTGACCCTGCTACAACAGGTGGAGCAGGGGGTTTAGACTTTTACTGTGAAGCTCCCTATCCAGTAGTAGGAGAGTGTAAGGCAACCAAAAGTGAAAAAGTACCTGATGGAACACCAGCCCAGCTAATCAAGCTTGGCTATAAGCATCTTCAGAAACACTATGACAGTTGTATCAAATTAATTGTGGCGGCTGGCGATTTAACTGTAGCTGCCCTACAAACTGCTGAAGGAAACAAAATAAGCGTGATTCGTCCTGAAACTCTGCAAAACCTGGTTGAACTGGAAGCACAGTACAAAGGCTCTATTGACTTGATGAAGCTAAAAGAACGCTTACAAGAAGCCTATGGTTTAGCTGACGAGAAAGTTGAGTATTATCTGGCTGAAGTTCGCAATGAGATAAAAGTGCGATCGCAACTTGTTCAAGCTGTTAAGAAGTTGCGTGAACAAGGAAGTGAACATCTAACAGCCGAGATTCGTGTTTACTATAATGCTGTGCTTGCTAAAGAGCCAAAATCAAGGTTGAATGAGTTGCTGCAAGTTCATGATTTACTCGTAGAGCTTTCCTCTCCCTTAACGGGTTACTTGGGGCGAATTAAGGGAAGTGATTGGAAGAGCGATCGCTTTTACTTCCTGCGTGATTTACAAGTTGACTGATGACTAGATGGAGGAAATGCGATCGCTTCTGCAATAAGTCATAGGTGAACGCGATCGCTAACGATACGATTGAGTAGAGGAGTGCGCTCAAATTAACTGAAGTGACAGACGAAACCAGGCAGGAAATAGCAAGACAACTAGCTAGAGAACTAGCATCAAGAACAGTTATTCCACCTAGAAGATTGGGGCATTAGCCTTTGGAGGTACAGTGTAATGCTTACTCTAGACGTACAATCAATTTTAAATGCAATTCCAACCGAGGTTCATTGGCAAGATGTCGTGCAGTTTGAGAAACTCGATGATCGTGTTGCTAGAGCAAATGATCTTTGTGCCAATGTTGTTGGTGTGAATGAAGGCTATATCGAATGGTGTCCCAATGATGAGCCACCAAGCATGATGGAAACCTTAGTTTGGTGGTGGGTTGTTCGTCCCGATTTAGGAGCCGCGATAGCCCTTGAAGCACCTCAAGAACTTAAGGAAATTATTGGTCAGTATATTCTGCAAAACTAGATAGAGAGAAAGCCGCAAGAAATGCCCGAAATTCTAATTGAGCTTTCCTCACCTTTAACTGGTTACGTGGGGCGAATTAAGGGGAGTGATTGACAGCGCGATCGCTTTTACTTCCTACGGGACTTACAAGTTGACTGATGACTAGATGGAGGAAATGCGATCGCGAAGCGCTGCTGCTTTCAGCAGATCGCCTTCTATGTTCCAGTAACCCAAGCGGCGATCGCTTATCCTGAATTCATCAGAGTTAACTATCCCAGGCAGAAAACACAATGAGCGTCGTCATTTCCGATGACATTCTCCAAGCAGCAGGAATGTCAGAAGCCGAATTAAAGCTAGAAATTGCGATAATGCTTTTCCAAAAAGAGAGAATTAGCATCGGCAAAGCCAGTCGTCTAGCAGGCATGAATCAAATCCAGTTCCAACAATTGTTAGCCCGTCGTGGCATTTGTATTCATTACGACGTTGCCGAGTTTCAAGAAGACTTGAAGAGTCTGCGGGAAAGAGGATGGCTGTAATTGTAGTCAGCAATACCTCACCGATCAGCAACTTGGCTATGGTTGGTCAGTTGACTATCCTGCAAGAAATTTACAGCAAAATTATCATTCCTACTGCTGTCTATAACGAATTGACTGACGAAGGTGCTGGAGATGTCGTTGCTACCGCAGTCCAATCCTCAACTTGGATTGAAACTCAGCCAGTTGCAAATCTGACACTGGTTACAAGTCTTCAAAGTAAAGTGAATGAAGGTGAAGCTGAGGCAATTGCTTTTGCCATTGAATTAGATGCAGACGAACTTCTAATAGATGAGCGACTAGGTAGAAGAGAAGCAACTCGTTTAGGAGTTCCAATTACTGGAGTCTTGGGAGTTCTACTGATAGCCAAACAAAGAGGACTGATTACGGCTGTCAAACCCGTGATGGATGAGTTAATCGCACAGGCTGTTTTCCGAGTTAGCAGTCAACTGTATTCTGATATCTTGCAGGCGGCTGGTGAGTAGTGCGATAACGTTTCTTCGAGGTGCTATGCGATCGCTTTTACTTCTACGTGATTTACAAGTTGATTGATGACGAGATGGAGGAAATGCGATATCTAATACGTCTTTAGAGTTTGGAAGCCTTGAAAAACTCACCAAAATTTAGTTAGTTCAACATACTGCATAATCTGTAAACTCACGAATATAGGGTGGATGAAATCCAACAACAATATCCTCCTTCGGTACACCCATTTCAACTAATCGCTGCCCAACCTCTTCCTCTGTTCCATTCCACTGAATCCAAATTTTGCCATCTTTGATGTCAAAGTGCATCACAGGACCAAAGACTCGCCGCTTGTTTTGCCAACCCATATAAAGTAGTTGATAATGATCGCCTTCTGTATCTGCAATAATTTGAGCTTCAATTTCATCATTTGAAGAGACATACTCTGCATATTCCTTTAGGATTTGCTGAATACAGTTTCGGTATTTACTCAAGTCTGCCATCTTACGATTTCCTCTACTTCCACGTTATAGACTAAAAGATTAACTTAACTTCGTTGAATCACTGATTGAATAAAAGATTTTTAAAAAAAATCGTTGTAAGCGTTTAACGGAACTGCTAAATATAAAACTCTATCCGGCTCTTGCACTTCTAAGGCATATCGGTAGTTAATAAACTGTCCTAGCGCGGTATGAAACTCAGAAATTGTAGAAGTACCAATAAAGCTTTTAACTTCAACCGCTATTTTTTGCCCATTTTGCTCTGCTGCAATAAGCTTCTGCGCTCCCAGATCAATATACATATCAGCAATACCTTCGATGCGGACTGTAAGAGGGTCGTGGCTAATCCGCCATCCATCTTTTTGCAAGGCGGTTTTCACCACCTCGTGAAACCGATCTTTAGCTGACATATTCTGGTACTTAGTCTTTTGAAGAATGAGACTTTAGTATAAGAATTATATTAGCCTTTGATAGAGAGAACGCAACAAGTACTTCACGAAATTCTGATAGAGTTTTCCTCACCATTGACAGGTTACTTGGAGCAAAAAAGAGGAAGTTAGGACTTACGCACAAGCCCCATATCATAGTCATTTCCGATAACATCCTCCAAGCAGCAGGAATCTCAGAAAAAGCTGATGGCTGATAGCTGACCGCTAAGTGCTACATATCACTCAAACTTTAATGAATGAGCATCGTAGACTTTTGCAAGGAGTTTATCAATCGGCGTGACAAGAGAATCTATGAAAATATATGACTGGATTGTGGTCGGTGGAGGTATTACAGGTGCAGCACTCGCTTATGAACTAGCGATCGCAGGCTTTAGTGTTCTGATACTGGAGCAACATGCTACCCTCCAAGGAGCCACCCGTTATGGGTATGGTGGACTTGCTTATTGGTCAGGCGTATCAGACTTAACACGAATCCTCTGCCAGGAAGGAATCGAACGTCACCGTCATTTATCTGAAGAGTTAGAAACGGATACTCAGTTTCGGGAGTTAGATTTACTGCTGACCATTGAAAACAAGAGTAACCCGCAAGCTGTGGCAGACAACTATAGCCGTTTTGCGATTCCCCCTACCTTGCTAAGTGTAGAAGATGCCTGTGAACTAGAACCACTGCTCAATCCAAATGCGATCGCCGGGGCACTAACGGTTCGCCACGGTCACATCCGACCCAGTAAACTGGCTGAGGGGTACAGGCAAGCCTTCCACCGTGCTGGGGGGGAAGTTCAGATTACTCAAGTTGTGGAACTGCTACGAGAAGGCAATCAAATCAAGGGAGTCAAAACCAAAGAGTCAACCTATTACGCCGCTAAAACTGTGGTTTGTGCAGGAGGACTCAGCCGTGCCTTACTCAAAGCCGTGGGGATTCAGGTTCCCGTGTACTTCACCCATGCCGAACTAATCGAAACCCCACCCGTTGACATCCAACTCCATACCCTAGTAATGCCAGCCCATACGAAGCGGTTTGACCTAGAAGAAAAAGCAAGTAGGACGGACGTAGACCCTTTATGGGATGAGCCAGGTCATGAACCCCTGCCACCCATTTTAGACGCAGGGGTAATCCAGTTTCTCGATGGTAGTTTACGGATTGGTCAAATCAGTCGTGTTCTAACTGACCCCAACGCGCAGGTTGATCAAGCTACCAGTGAAGCCCTGATTCGCTCCCAAATTGGGACTATCTTGCCTACTCTTGAGAACCTACCCGGAACTTGGCATCACTGCCTAGTCGCTTTCAGCAACAACCGTCTTCCTGTTGTTGGGGCGATTAGTAATATAGAGGGAGCTTATGTCTTCTCTGGATTTACAAACCCACTGGTGTTTGTCCCGCCCCTAGCCAAGCGCTTCGCTAGTTGGGCAACTGGGCAAGAGGATGCGATCATTGCTCAACTTTCACCGACAAGTTAATCAAATAGTGGGCGGTTTGGGGAACACCCCCAAGCCTGGTTTTTCTACAAACGACTATTTTTCGCTTAAGTCAGTGACATTCAGCCTAGGACTAAAGCAATCCCAGCCATTGCTACCAAGACACCCAAAACAGCTCGAACCGTCACGAGTTCACCTAGCCAAACCGCAATTGGCAGTACGAATAGAGGACTAGTCGCGGCAAGGGTTTGGGCAATTCCTGCTGCTGTAAATTTGAGGGCTGTCTGTTGTAGCCAAATTGCCAGGTAGGTACCAAAAAAGGCGGCAAAGAAACTTGCTCCTAATACCTGCCTGGACGGTAAATCTTTCCACTGAAAGCCAAGCTTTTGCCTTGATACCATGTTGCGGTCAAACGTAGTACTTTCGCTTTCCCCCCGGTATATCAAGAAGTACCGTTGTCCCCGTAGTTTCTTCCCAAATCCAACTTCTGGTTTACCAAAAACGTAACTTTAGTTAGATGTTAATGATACAAACTTGGGGGGCATACTATTGGTTAAATCTTTGTAGAACTTACCAATAGATAGGAACACAGGGATGAAATACACGTTTGAAATCTTAGGTATCTCACCAGTTTTAGATTTCTTCAACCATCAACAGACGTTTATTCAAAGAAACGTATCAACCGGCATCGAATACGTGGGAACTTATCAATGCACACTCGATGCTTTCCTTGAATCTATAGAGACTGTTCCTCCTAAAGGGGGTTGGGAAATGGATCGGGTTGTGGATACGGTAATTCAATTTTGGATGAATCACTCGGAAGGGATTCGGTATTGGAAGGTACGGTTAAATGATGCTGGTAAGGAAAATTTGTTAGTGGCGAGAGTCGCTGATATCCAGTCCTTAAGAGCTGAGTTTGAATCGTTGTTAGGCAACAATTCTTAATACTAGAACCAATAAATAGTAGTGATCAAAACATATTATTAACTCAGTCTGTGTTCTTGCGGATGGTTAAGCAAACAGTATTGACCGTCAACGCTTGAGTATTGACTGTGAAGTGGAAATTGAGCATTTCAAGTGAAGCGATCGCACATTCTCTTCACAAATTACAGGTGCGATCGCATTGTTTTGTGCGGGATAGCCTACGCTACTCTGTTAATCCTGCGTTTTACCTACCCTTTTGGGGTTTTTCGAGCTTGGGTGGAAGCTCACCTGTTTTTTGAGCTTCCATTACAGCCACTTCAATCAGGAAAGCCCCCAGATTAGCTGTAGGTCTTCCCTGTTGATCAGCCCAGCGCTCCAAAGCTTCATAAATAGAATCCGGCAATGTAACGTGAATGCGTCTACTCACTGTCAATGCTTGCCTTTTGTTATTGTTCTTAGTAGTAAGTTTGCACCCAAAAGTCACTTAATAGCATCGATAACTACATAATTGTAATTTTTAAGTTACAAATTGGTGCTGATAAGTAATTGCTTTGTAAACGATGGGAAAATCAATAACCAAGCAGGTCAGTGAAAAATAAACATTGTTGGTTTAAGGACTAGGCAATTAGGAACTGGGAAACTTTGCCCTACTTAACTTAACTGAAGCGATCGCCCTATTTATAGGTACGAATCCTCTATACATTCTCATGCTTTGTCCCCTTTTTATTCCTCTAAATAAATAATAAATAAGGAGCAATTCAGTGAATTACCCCCTAGATGTCCTTTATGTTCCCTACTAACAACTAGCTACTTCATTCCGCAGAAGCCGGTGCATCAGGCGCCGCCGGAGCTGGGGCAGAGGGCGCTTTTCTAGAAGCAGGAGGAGCGGGAGGTGCCGCAACAGGTGCGGGTTCAAATTTGGGAGCGGGAGGTGCCGCAGCAGGCCTTGGCGCTGGGGGAGCAGATTGAGCAGCTCGTCGTCTTGCAGGCGCTGACTGTCTGGGTGCTGGATTGCTGGGAGCCGATTCCCTGCGAGACGACCTGCGGCGAACGGGTTGGCTCGGAGCAGGTTCGTTGGAAGCCTGGTTTTGTACAGACTGACGGCGACGAGAACGTCTGACGGGTTGTTCTTGCTGAGGCTGAGGTTGGCTAACTGTTTCGCTGCGCCGACGCCGACTGGAACGACGAGGTTCTACTGGTGTTGCCTCGGAACGTGTAGTGCGATCGCTTCTTCTACTTCTTCTAGATGTACCTTCAGAAGACCGTTCTGACCTGTCCGACCTCTCTGAGTCAGGAACTTTTTTAGTTATTGCCCGCTTAAATCGAATTCGCTTAGCTTCAATCGTTGGCTTACGACCTTCAATTTTGTCAGGTCGGTCGGGGAAGGCTTCAACTTCCATATCTTCTACGACCTCCTTCATAAACTGACGCCAAGTTGCAGCCGCTGTAGTACTCGCACCACCGGTCGGCTTGTTGTCGTCATTGCCAAGCCACACACCACCTACCAGTTGAGGAATATAGCCAATAAACCAGAGATCGCGAGCATCATCAGTGGTGCCAGTTTTCCCCGCAACCGGTCGCCCTAGCTGAGCTGCACGACCGGTTCCGTTAGTTACAACACTTCGCAGCATCCAGGTCATAATCGCAGCCGTTTCTTCGTCAATTGCTCGTTCACCCTTAAAGTTTTCTTCGTAAATCACCTTGCCGTGCTGGTCAAGAATCCGCCTAATGCCGTGGGGTTTAGTATGAACTCCTTTGGCGGCGAGGGTACCGTAAGCACTCGTCATCTCTAGGAGATTCACCTCAGACGCTCCTAATGCCAGGGAGTAGGTCGAGTGAAGTTTCGATTCGATGCCCATTTTCTTTGCTACTTCGATGGTTGGCTCCCAACCGACATCAATTAACGTTTTGACGGCAACAACGTTGATTGAGGAGATGAGGGCGTCACGAATTGAAATCCAGCCTCGGAACTTTTCACTGTAGTTTTTCGGTTCGTAGCCATCGACAACGTAGGGAGCGTCTAAGTAGCCACGGTTTGGAGAGATGCCTGCGGCAACAGCAGTGGTGTAAAGAAATGTTTTAAAAGTAGAACCAGGCTGACGTTGAGCCTGAGTGACCCGGTTAAATTGTTGATCGTAAAAATCTTTTCCCCCAACCATGGCTTTGATCTGACCATTACGGGGGTCAATTGCGACTAAAGCGGCTTGCTTAAACCCTTGCCAGCGACCATTTTCTTCAATGGTGTCTTTAATTGCTTCTTCAGCAGCGGCTTGCCATTCCATATTTAGAGTGGTTTCAACGGTCAAGCCTTTAGATAGCACATCTTTAGGGACGTACTTGGGTAGTTCTTGTTGAACGTATTCGGTAAAGTAGTAGGCTTTGCGGTCAAGCCGTTTGGGATTGCTACGTTTTGTCGTTAGGGGGGTTGCGATCGCCGCTTGAGCTTCAGCAGGTGTCAGATATCCAACGTCCTGCATCCGTTGCAGCACGATATCACGGCGCTGTTTCGCAAGTTTTTCGTTAATAAACGGGGAGAATTCACTAGGAGCCGGAGGTAATGCCGCCAGCATCGCTATTTCTGGCACAGTGAGTTGATTGACGGTTTTACTAAAATAAACCCAAGCCGCATCCGTCACTCCATAGGCTCCTGAACCCAGATAGACGAGGTTCAAGTAACGCTCAAGAATTTGATCTTTGCTCAAATTCTCCTCAATTTTTTGCGCCATCCGCATTTCTTTGAGCTTACGCATGATGCTCTGCTCTTGGTCAAAGTAGACAATCCGCGCTAACTGCTGGGTGATTGTGCTACCACCTTCGACAACATTCCCTGCCTGGAGGTTAGACAGCGCCGCACGGAGAACACCTTGGAAATCGACCCCATGATGGTTTTCAAAGCGTCGATCTTCAATCGCGATGAAGGCTTGAATTAAGCGTTCAGGTATTTCCTGAACCTTCAGCGTCTCACGGGTGGCTGGGCCAATTTGCTGAATGATTGCGCCATCTGCGGCTTTAATCGTTACGGTGTCCTCTCGGACATACGTTAAGACATTATCTGTTGAATCAGGAACACTAGCCTCCAGCGCTTGCCAGCCTACACCTAACGCGATCGCACTACCCCCAACCCCCAACCCCAACCAAAACCAGTAGCGACGATGTAGCTGTCTTGGTCCTGTGAACTGCTCGATTACAGTGCCCGAAAGTCGCTTCATCCCGTTCAGTGGGACTGCGGCTCCTTGTAGGAAGCGTGTCAAGGGCAAACGCTTTGATTTAGATAGCTTTTTCTCATCTTGTTGAACATCACTATGAGACGTCCCTTCCGGTTTCGGTACCATCGAAGCTCCCGAATTCAACTGGCTCGATAGATCTTTATTCTTTGGGATGAATTTTGACACTTCAACTCCTCAATTACACCACAAGCCACCACAACTTCTTGCTTATTTTAGGGCTTGGGATCAAAATCTGGGCTAAGTACTAATTTTCTTTTTGCTATAAATTAAGACTCAATACCTTGAAACCCTTAGCCAGACTAAGGCTCAAAGCTCCCCAAAGAATTGCATCAGTTTATGTAAGTCCTCAAGGAACGGTCTAAACAAGCCTCCTCGCTTTACAATCCTTCGGCAAAGCCGCCATTAGTCGTTAACAGTAGTTGCTGAAAATTTATAACAATGGACACAGAATCAATTGATATTTTAGGCTACGTCGCGGCAACACTAACCACGATCGCTTTTTTACCCCAAGTGATTAAAACATGGCGTTCTCGGTCAGCTAAAGATGTTTCTTTAGTAATGATGATTACCTTCAGCATCGGTGTTTTCCTCTGGCTTCTGTATGGGCTAGCAATTCAGGCAATGCCAGTTATTCTGGCAAACGCCACAACCCTGATTTTGGCGTTGTTGATTGTAATTCTTAAAATTAGATATAGGTGAGACACTTTCGCTTACACTCACGCACTGCCTGTGACCCCTGTTGTATTTGCATCTGAACGCCTTCTTTTTACACCAGCCACTCCTGATGCTGGTGCGATTCAAACCATCTTTGCCTTTCCCAATGAATACAGCGTCGGGATTACTAGCCTAGGCTATCAGGTTGTGTGGGCAACACTCGCCATGCGCTCTGACATTCAGGTGAGTCGCTTGTTCACCGATTGCCATGAGCCATTACCGGGACGACCGGAATTGTTAGGTTACTCTTTATCATGGGAATTGGATTATGTCAATATACTGAATCTGCTGGAATTTCTGGAGATTCCAGTAAAGTCGGCAGAGCGTTCCTCTGACCACCCTCTCGTATTCGGTGGTGGACCAGTGCTGACCGCAAATCCAGAACCCTTTGCAGACTTCTTCGATGTGATACTGCTAGGAGATGGGGAAAACCTCCTAGGTGATTTCATTGACGCTTACAAAGAAGTCCGCACAGCCGACCGAAAGACTCAACTGCGTCGTTTAGCGCAGGTGCCAGGGGTATATGTTCCCAGCCTATATGAGGTCATTTACCACGACTCAACAGGTGCGATCGCATCAATTCACCCGATAGATACCGAAATTCCCGCCAAGGTAGAAAAGCAAACCTATCGGGGTAATACCTTATCCGCTTCAACAGTCGTAACTGAGAAAGCCGCTTGGGAAAACATCTACATGGTGGAAGTGGTACGCAGTTGCCCTGAGATGTGCCGCTTTTGTCTGGCGAGTTATCTAACATTACCGTTTCGGACAGCAAGTTTGGAAGGTTCCTTAATTCCTGCGATTAAGCGGGGGTTAGAGGTAACTGACCGGATTGGCTTATTGGGCGCATCAGTGACTCAACATCCAGAGTTTGAACAGTTGCTAGATTTCTTAAGTCAGCCTCAGTATGAAAACGTGCGGCTGAGTATTGCTTCAGTACGGACGAACACAGTAACACAGAAGCTAGCAGAAACCCTCGCCAAACGAGACACCCGCTCAATCACGATCGCGGTTGAAAGTGGTTCAGAACGGTTGCGGCAGATTATCAACAAGAAGCTGACAAATGAAGAAATTATCCAAGCGGCAATCAATGCCAAAGCTGGTGGATTAAAAAGTCTCAAACTCTACGGCATGGTGGGTGTTCCCGGTGAAGAGATGTCAGACGTTGAACAGACAGTGGCAATGATGCGAGACATCAAGAAAACTGTTCCTGGTTTACGATTAACGCTGGGTTGCAGTACGTTTGTCCCAAAAGCACATACACCGTTTCAGTGGTTTGGGGTAAATCCTGATGCAGAGAAGCGGCTGAAGTTTTTGCAGAAGCAGCTTAAACCGCAAGGCATGGAGTTTCGCCCGGAAAGCTATAACTGGTCAGTGATTCAGGCATTGATATCAAGAGGCGATCGCCGTCTCTCCCATCTTTTGGAACTAACACGACATTACGGTGACTCTGTCGGTAGTTTCCGCCGTGCCTTCAAACAGTTACGAGGGCAACTGCCAGAACTTGGCTTCTATGTCCATGCCAACTGGTCAACTGATCAAATATTGCCTTGGAGTCACTTGCAAGGGCCACTTCCTCAAGCGACACTACTCAAGCACCTGGAGACCGCTAAATCTCACTTCGAGCCACCTCTAGCTGTTAGCATTCGATGATAAAATTTCAACCTTAGAATCGTCATGACCCAGAGCGTAAACCCTGGTAACGCGCTGAAAGTGTAGAGCAGACGCGAAGGGATGCAATACCTCGGTTATTAGCAATGGGTTTGACTGTGGAACAGGTGGCAGAAGCGTTGAGTTTGTCTGTTGAGGAGGTTAGGCAAACGAGTACAGGATTTTGAATTGCTTCATCCCATCAATCTATAAAGATTGCTCCTCGCTGCATCAACTCAAGCTTCATCGTGTTAGTCAGTCCTAAATTGTTGCCAAAGTAAGCCTTTTCCACATTGGCACTTCCTAGTTCAACTTGCTTCAAGTCAGCACCTTGCAGATTCGCCTCATTAAGATTGACCTCAGTGAGTTCTGCCTGTTGAAGCAAAGCCCCGCTCAAATTCGTACCTCTTAGGTTAGCCTTTGGTAAATACGCACTGCACAAATTAGCACCGCTCAAGTTGGCACCACTTAAGTTCGCACGGGGTAGCATCGTCCGCAAATCTGCTCCTTGAAGATTAGCACCCCGCAAGTCAGCATCCCGGAGATTAGCATTAATCAGACTGACCTCGCTGAGGTCAGCGCCACTCAAGTTGGCACGACTCAAGTCAGCATACACAAAGTCAGCACCACAAAGGATTGCCTCAGTTAGGTCAGCCTGTTTCAAGTTAGCGACACTGAGATTCACGCCAGTGAGATTGACGCGGCGAAAATCTACCCCAGTGAGTTCCGCACGCTTGAAATTGACCCGCCTCAGGTCAGTACCAGCAAAATCCTCAAGAGGGTTTCGACCAAGAATTTTCGCTAACTCAAAAAAGTCATCTATACCTGAAGCAATAACGCGCTGGATGTCAGCTTGCAGTGCATTGCCGAATTTTCCATCAGTCATACATTAAACGATTAGACCAGTAAGGTTTAACGTAGGCAAGCAAACTTATTAAAAATCCTTATCGCAAAACCAATCAGATGCGATCGCTCTAAACAAATTCTCCTTTTGCAACCATCATCACCTTACCACCCACCAACACTTCTATCATGTCTTCATTCTTCTGCGCCTTGAGTAATAACAGAGAGGGTCTACCCATTTCATAACCCTGCTCAACACGCACATCCACAGGCTTTTCTCCAAAGTAGGAATACTCAACCAAATACCCCGCCAAACAACCATTTGCACTCCCCGTTGCTGGGTCTTCTGGAATCCCCAAATACTCAGCAAATACCCGAACGCTCAGATTATTCTCCGCTGAGTAGGTTTCTGGACAAAACACCAGGATTTCTTTGGCTTCAGTTTTCTCTACTAAGTTAAAGTATTTATCCCTATTTACACGAGTTCGCTTAAGAGATTCATGTGTTCTTAAAGGAACAATAATAAACGGAACTCCTGTAGACACTTCTTGAATAGGAAAACGAGAATCAATCTCATCTTCCTCCAAACCCAAAACTACAGCTAGGGCGGAAGCATCAAGTTTTTGATGAAAGGTAGGCGGGTTTTGACGCATCCATAGCACTTCACCAGCCTCTTCCGAATTGTGCCAAGTTACAGGGATTTGCCCAACCTTCAAGTTTAAGCTAACGGTTTCAACAGATTGCTTGATGATTTCTTGTTGAATAATATAGGCAGTACCTAACGTTGGATGACCTGCAAACGGCAGTTCTTTTGCAGGCGTAAAAATCCTGACATTATACCCTCCATTTTGCCCCTCTGTAGATGTAATAAAAGTGGTTTCTGAATAATTCATCTCTTTGGCAAATACTTGCATTTGAGCTTCAGAAAGATGAGCCGCATCTGTGAAAACAGCCAGTTGATTGCCTGAATACTTTTCGACGGCAAAGACATCAACAATATAAAAAGTTAGTCTCTTCATTTTCGTGGTTTTAAGGATTCACTATGACGAAATGAACAACTGGAGTCTGTTGGGTGCCAATCGGAGATCACTCCAGAAAACGCGCTAGAGTGCCGTATTAGGGCACTTATTGGGATCATCCTCAAGATTGATCTATTGATCCCCGATGTCTATATAATGTAATACTGTTCATCAGTCAGTGTGCATTTTACATTAAGATTTCACTGCTCATGTCATTTTTCGGACTTGTTCGAGTAACTTCCTGGGTTAGCTGTTTTCTGGCATCTAGTCAAGGGTTATTTAGGGTGCCTGATTACCTCAATAATGCTAGCCCTACCAGAGTTTTATCAGTTATTAGTAGTCCAATTGAGTTACCCAATCCTCGACTTTTTCCATCACCGCTCTACCCAGAAATTTGGTCTTCTAAATTAGCCGTTGCAGCGGTTCCTAACATTGGATTTCACTTCGGTCTAGGTACTTCCGAGTATCAGTCCCAGCCGAAAGAAGTGGCTGTTCATCCTCCCTCTCGTGTTAATGGAACGAACAATAGATTGTGTCGCCCCCAGTCAAATTCAGCAGAAAATTTCCAACCTATTGCAACTAGTCAATTATCCTCATCGGCTTCGTGGAGTGAAGTTTCCTATCGAGAGCCATCTAAAGCAACACTTCCTCAGCAGATTTTGCAGGTGATGCAAAATCTCTTACCTTGGCGCCAGCGTGCTGAATCGCCGGAAAAAGCCCTAATATCTTCGATTGTTGTTGTTAGTACTCAGGCTTCAGAACGAGTTGGAAATCAAGAAAATAGAGAAGGACGACGTATAAGGCGAGGCTTTTGGCACTACTCACAACGGCAAAAGAATCAAGGTGTTGCAGCGGTTTCCAAAAATGAGGCGAAGCAGTTTCAAGTCTGGGTGAAGGGGCAGCTAATTGCCCAACTTCCACATCAGCAGCAAGCTAATTTAATTGCTCAACGTCTGAAGCGGTTCTTGTCTGACCCGTCATTGGATACCTCTTTAATTGAGCTGACACGCTTTGATGGTTCACCTGCGATAAAAATTGGCGATCGCATTTTATTTAAAGTTAGCCAACACCTAGCAACAGACTTAAACCGAAATGGCGAACTACTTGCAATTGAATGGGCAAACAATCTCCGTCTTGTATTGGGAAAAGCTCCTTTGAAGCTAGCAGAAGCACAGAGGCAACTGCATAACTTAGTAGAAACATCAAAAACATTTGAAGGACAAGCCTCCTGGTACGGAAGCTATTTTCATGGTCGTCTAACGGCAACAGGAGAAACCTACAATCAGCACGAACTCACGGCTGCTCATCCCTCCCTACCATTTAATACTTACCTAAAAGTAAGAAATCTAGAAAACGATGAGTCTGTAATTGTTCGCATTAATGATCGAGGCCCCTATGTTGCTGATCGAACTTTAGATTTATCACGGGAAGCTGCTCGTTGCATTAATGGAGAAAAAGCAGGCATTATGCCCATTGAAGCCGTCATTATGGAACAACCCTCAACCCCATCCGGGCAATTCCTAGTTAACAATTTCTTATTTACGAAGTAGGCACTATGAGATATAGCAAAAGGCAGAAGAGGCACAATGAGCTGTCGATCACGGCGAATGGATGAAAATCCTTATTCCTTTTGCCCTGTGCCTTCTGCCTTCTGCCTTATTTTCAGATTAGGTTGTTCTCAGCCTTCCACTTTTTCTTGCCCCGTTGAGCGAAGGCAGCGAATTGCCTCTAGTAAGCCTCGCGCTTTATTGAGAGTTTCTTCGTATTCTTTTTCTGGGTCAGAATCAGCAACCAAACCAGCACCTGCTTGAACAGAGACGGTATGCTGACCAGAGTCTTGAAGGCGAACAACCATTGTGCGAATCGCAATCGCACTATTAAGCTGACCCTCAAAATCGTAGCAACCATATACTCCAGAGTAGGGACCACGACGCTCCTGCTCCAGTTCGTGAATAATTTCCATTGCCCGAATCTTGGGCGCACCGCTGACGGTACCAGCAGGAAAGCACGCTTTGAGTAAATCCCAAGTGGTTTTATTTTCGTCGAGTTCTCCCACGACATTGCTGACAATATGCATGACATGGGAATAGCGCTCAATTACCATCAGTTGATCAACATTCACTGTCCCAGCTTTACAAGCGCGTCCTAGGTCATTACGACCTAAGTCAACGAGCATGACATGTTCAGCAATCTCTTTTGGGTCTTTGAGTAACTCCCCTGCTAAAGCCTCATCTTCTTGAAGGGTCTGACCTCGGCGTCTTGTCCCGGCAATCGGTCGCAAGGTTGCCTGGAGTCCCCCGTGAGGTGAGGTGGTTGCCTTAACCATCACTTCTGGACTAGAGCCAATAATTTGCCAATCCCCAAAGTTGAAATATGCCATGTAAGGCGAGGGATTAATTAACCGCAGAGAACGGTAAAGGGCAAAGGGGTCACCACTGTAGTCTGCCGAGAGGCGCTGAGACAGCACAACTTGAAAGATGTCTCCGGCACGGATGTAATCTTTCGCTTTTTCGACATTCGTGCAGAATTGAGAGGCTTCTGTGTTGCTCGTATAAGACAACTCCTGAGTCGCGCTTTCTGGAGGTGTCCATTCTAGTACCGTGTCTTTGCCGGATAGGGGGAGTTGAAGTTTGTTGACCAATGCACGAACGCGATCGCACGCTTGTTGATAGGCTTGCTCTAAATTCCCATCCGATCCTCGCAAATCTGCGTATGCGATCGCCCAAATCTTACGCTTCACCTGATCAAAAATAATCAGGTTGTCCACCTGCATCCATAACCCATCCGGCAAATCCTGCTCAGAAGGCGGATAGACAGGAACACGCGGTTCCACCCAGCGAATCAGCTCATACCCCCAGAAACCAAATAAACCGCCAATTCCCGGCGGTAGTTGGGGCAATTTTACAGGCTGATAAGGTTTTAAACAATTGGCTAGAGTTTCAAAAGGGTCGCCCTCAAACACCGTAACTGAGGCATCCCGATGCGTCTGAGTTGTGCGTTCTCCTCTTGTTTCCAATACCCACAACGGGTCACAGCCCAAAAAACTGTAACGTCCTAGATTTTCTCCACCTTCTACCGATTCCAACAAAAAGCTGTAAGGCTGACCGGCACAAACCTTATACCAAGCTGATACGGGTGTCTCCAAGTCCGCGACCCACTCTTGGTAAACCGGAACAAAATTACCCTGTTGAGCCAGTGCTGAAAATTGAGAAAAATCTGGGAGAATCATCCGTTTGCTAGGGGCTAGGGGGTTGAGGCTAGAGCGTGGGGACTAGAGGGTTAGGGCTAGAGGGAATAGAGATAGAGGCTATTCACCATAATCTCTCAATTCTTCCTCTGTCCCCAGTCCCTAGTCCCCAGTTCCTAGTCCCTCAGATTAGACGATATCGTAGGGTTTCTGCCCACTGAACTTGACCGTAGCTGGTTCTACATTGCTACCGATATTACGGTCTCTCTTGCCGACGTAAGGACGTCCTGGATTGACCTTCTCAGGGAAAACGCCATCGTTAGGATGCAGATACTGGATTTCACCGTTGGGGTAAATCCGGTAAATCTTGTAGTTGTTGATTTTGAATTTCGCCCGCAGTTGCTGACCGCCTAAGGCGATGCAGTATTCTTTGCGAGCCAAATACAGCAAGTTGTCACCTTGACGCATTGTAGCCGCGCCACCAGTCGGCAATTCAAATACTTGCTCTTTGGGGCTAGTCCAGGTGATTGCGTACTTTTCTTCCACTTTGGCTTTGGTCAGCAATCCGCCAGTACCGCCACCGAAGAGAGGAGCTTGTCCAGTAAGGGTGTCTACCATACTATTTTTTTCCACCTTATTAAGGGCATTTAGGGAATGCTATCACCGAGGTCATACCTGTCTTGCGACTCTGTCAAGAACTGTAACAGTTCGTTGGTTGGTTGTTGGTTGTTTGTACCAGAGAACTGATGAATTATCTAGGCTTTAGCTTTTTGGCTGTAGTCCGTTGTCGGTTTCTGACTGATTTTTGGCGGCTGAGCGTTTGTTACGAGGTGTGGCTCTTTGAATGCTGGGTGTTGAGGGCTTAGATTCTACGGGACGGGGGCTAATTGGGACAGTGAAGTGAAATTGACTGCCTTGGTCTTTGCCAGCGGAGTCTGCCCAAATTTCACCGCCCCAACCTTTGACAATCTGACGACAAATTGCCAAACCCAGACCTGTCCCACCAGCGGTTCGTCGCAGCGCCCCTTCTTCCTGATAGAAACGGTCAAAGACAGCTTCCAGTCGATTGGGTTCAATGCCACGACCTGTATCTGATACAGTAACTTCTAACATTGAACCACCGTTGGATTTTGTGGCAATCGTGATTTGCCCTTGAGGGCTGGTAAATTTGCAAGCATTGTCCAGAAGCTTAGCTAGAGCTTCGACAAGCCATTCACCATCTGCTCGGACAAGAGGGAGATCTTCTGGCACTTGTGTCGTAATTTGTGGTCGCTCCTCTTCAGATCGGCGAGCGCGGATATTGCTCAGAGCAAGGTCGATACACTCTTGGAGAGAAAGGGGTTCGGGGTGCCATTCCACACGACCGCTTTCTAAGCGGGAGAGGGTAAGGAAGTCTTGAACCAGCTTCCGCATCCGTTCAGCGTCAGCAAGAGCAGTGTTGAGCATTACCTGACGTAATTCTGGAGACATATCAGGTTCAGTGGCAAGACTTTCTAAGCAAACCTGAATGGTAGAGAGAGGCGTGCGGAGTTCATGACCAGTGATAGCGACTAAATTGCTACGAGTACGGTCAAGGGCTTCTAGCTGCTGGTTTAAGTCTTCGAGGTTAGCATAGGCTTCGGCTTGAATCAGGGCGACGCCGACTTGAGTTGCGATCGCTTCTACAAGTGACAATTCATCTTCTTTCCAGCGATAAGGCGTTATCCCACAATGATGTAACTCCACCATTCCAAGCAACTGACCCTGATACAGCACAGGTACCATCAGAAGCGATCGCACGGAGAACTGTCGTACCAGATTTTTGAGCGAGGATGACGAATCGCGACTTTCACTAGATCGTTCTGCTAACTCCTCTGAAGCCGATTTGCTTCCCTGCCCAGAGCGCTGTCGGCGCATACTTCGCTGACGTGGTAGTTCTGCTTCACGCGACTCTGTACTTGATAACGTGGTGCTATCAGAATTTTCTCCTTGGAGTTCACCCTTCGGCTTTGGTAATTCTTGAGTACCGTTAAGGCATAGTTCTGCCTGTGTATTTTCTACATAAATCGATTCCCGACGCTGTACAACAGATTGAAATAGGTGATTATCTTGCAACGACCAAGTTTGTCCTAACGCAGGAGCAAGAGATATTTCACCACTATCCCCAGTTTTGAGAAATTCATGGGTAATCGTCGCCACAGCATCTGTTGCCTTACAGCGATAAATCAGACAACGACACGATTCGAGCGCCTGTCCCAATTCCCGCACCGCGACTTCAAGAATTTCATCAGGATTTAGGCTACGGCGAATTGCCGCCGTGATTGAGTTCACCAAGCGCTCTTTCTGTTCTTGAGCGGAGATTGAGCGATAAGCCTTGAGCAATTTGTACTGTCCCGCTTGTAAGTAAGTCACCAGACGTTGGACAAAGGGGTCGGGATTAGGAGCATCTTGTCGCGATGGCGAAGCAATTTCTCGCCTGAGTGACAAATCTCCTACATACAGGGATTTTGCTTGTGCAATCTTGGTAGCCAGTTCAGGTCGATAAGCCTCAATGCGAGTTAATAGTAAATCAGCCGCTTTCCTGCTAACGTTCCGATCAAATGTCCAAATTCCCTCAAAGCGGCGAGATGGGTCCATCTCCATATTTGTGCTGTCTGTGGGTGCGAATCGTTCCCGGCAAATCAAGCAGTTGGCGTACTGTTGCCCAATTACGACTAAATGCCACTCCTGAGAGAGGGCATCTCCAGGCTCAAAGGCAACCGTCTCGTAATACTCGGAGCTATTCTTAAAGTCAGCATCCGGTGCTGCCAGTACATAGACTTGAGAGGTTTGTTGGGCAATTCGTCGATATCGGTGTGCTTCTTGACGATAGAAGCGCTCTCGCTGGAAACTGGCAATCACCAAAGGCTGCTCCGCTCCCGCTAAGACTTGATCTTCCATAGCATGGGACAGTGCAGTCAAAGAAGACTTGAAATAAACTTGCTGCCGCAGGTGGGGCATGGCTTCCAGTAAGTCAGCCAGCACGGAAGTCGTGATGATCATCAATCAGTTTTTTTTACTTTGTCCAGGCATATCGACGCGATTCGGCACCTATTATCTAGGTGACGAGGTTTTTCATAATGATCGGGTTACTTCATTCGCATCAGTTTGTAAGTGAGGGAGTGCGTGTTAGCTAATCGGTTGTCCGTCGAGAGCGCTTGCGCCTATTCGACTACAGCCGGATTTACTAACGCTTTTCGAGTATCAGCACAAGCTCAGCAGATTTGCGCTGTAGACGCGGCTAACGTCTTTAGCACCAGTACCTCGCCTTGCCACGACTAACAGGCTTAGTGTGCTAGCCATTATAGTTGGGTCGTAGAAATCGCCCTTAGTAGTGCAGATTTTGCTAACTGCTCTATCAACTTATCGTACAAAATAAAGGATGATTCCCCGCTAGCTTGTTCACAACGGTTTGTAACTGCTACAAAAAATTAACGTAGGTTATGTAATTGGCGCTTAAGAGCCAAGATAGGCATTATTCATCACTTGTGTACAGAGCAACGACAATCTTGAACCCCTCCTGGTAAGGAAAGAAACGCAAAAAGATTTCGTTTCAGATCAAATACTTAACATTCTTTAACTTAATTGGCTTGAATCACTTATAGCAGGAAGCCGTCAGCTATCAACTATCAGCTTTTTTGTTTTCCTTACTCCCTAAGCAAGTTTCATACACCTCCCGCTGTACCTCATCCAACAGGGTTGCGATCGCACTTTTTCTACACCCATAACAGAAATCCCGCTTGCGAGAAGCGGGGGACTAGTAGTAACGATGAAATTAATTATCCAGTCGTGCTGAACGCTTTTTTAGCCTGGGTTTTTAGGAGGCTGAGACTGAAGTTGATTAAGTTTGTTTTGTGCTGATAGCAGCAAATTTTGAGCTTTCAGATAAGCAGTTGTGCCATTTTGAACATTTTCTAGTTCATCGATAATGCTCTGTAGCTGGCTGATGTTGCGGTTGTGATCCAGATATTGGGCATTAGCTTGTAATGTCTGAATTTGCGATTGTGCTTGTTGTAGAACAGCTACAGAATTCTGCTCAGACTGCTGTCGTATCCGTACTTGCCCTAAGTTTGTGTTGTACTGGGCTAGCAATCGTTGTGCCTCAGCATAGCCTGTTAGGTCATCTGAGGGAATCTGTTCAAGCCGAGCAATTGCTTGCTGCCATAACTTTTCCACTTGTTCCCACTCTGCAACAGTATGGGGTGGATTTTGACCTGCTTTAGCTGCTTGCCAAGAAAACTGTTGCGCCCCTAGAATTAGCGTACTCATGCGCTCGTTCCCAGCAGCAAGTCCAACAACTTCTTGAAAATCACGTTGGTAGCTTTCCAATTTGGCTTGTGTCGTTTTTCCTGCCAAAGTGGAGCCAGGAACTTGCTTGAGTTGGTCGATTGCTGAACGCCAAGATGCGATCGCAATTTGTTTATCGGTTGGTGTTACTGCCTGTTGATACTGCTGTTTGGCTTTATTCAGAGCAAGTTCACTGTCTGTGAGCAACGTCTGGGCATTCTTTTCTTGAAATACTTTAGCTTCTAGTTGCCCAACCTTAGTACGGGCGGAATTAAATCCGTAGATACTAAACCGCGAGTCATACCACCAATATCTATATTCGGGCAAATCGTTCAAAAACCCGATCGGCAGAGCATCGAGATGTTTTTGTGCCTCTTTGACCTTTTTGGCTCCCATATCCAAGTCGGCTGGACTAGTGGGGTTGTCAATTAGTTGTTGGGCTTGTTGAACCGATGCGATCACTTGCCGGAAGTTCTCGTCTAGACTCATATAGCTAGGTACCAGCAAAATTGGCGCAGTCCGTGCCACTGGGCGACGAATCACTGGATAAGGCAGGTTTGCTACCCAAACCGCACCGACAGGAATCCCAAGTAGTACCGTTGCCCAAATAAGTTTGCTAAATATACGGGGTTTCGCTTTTACAGGTTGGGCTTGCGGTTGCTTGTGAGGGTAAGTGGCATAGTACTTTGCCTCTGCTTCTTTTTCCAGCTCAGCGAGTGATTTTGGTTTCTGGGGTGGTGCTGGCGACTTCAGCACGACTGGCTGTGTACTCTTGATAGAGGGGTCAATTCCAGAGGTAGTATGAGTATTTCGGCGCAGGAATTTGAAGGGTAGAGAGTTAAAGCCAACCATAAAATATACCAAACATCAATGTAAGTATTCCCTTTAGTAGATGCGTTCTAACACCTTCAGTTTATTGAGCGGTGGGAATTGCTACGTGTTGATTTGGTGAAGGATTACTTGTTGATTTGGTAAAGACAATCAGCCGTTATCTGTTACTTGCGCTCAGGAAGGGCAATGCTAGTGCCAAGTGCTACAAACACACTGCCTGTAAACCATTGCTGGAATTGCGAGAAGCGAGGGCGGGTTTGGAGCCAGTCACCGAAGGAACTGGATAATAAGGCAACTGTTGTGTTTACGATTGTCCCTGTCGTACTAAACAAAGCTCCTAAAACAGCAATCTGCAAAGCTACTGAACCTTGTGAAGGGTTGGCAAACTGAGGTAAGAAGGCGATGAAGAAAAGGGCGACTTTCGGGTTGAGGACGCTAGTTGCGATCGCTTGTGAAAAAATCCGCCTCAGACTAGCATCGGTGAGCGTTGTTAAAGAGTTATTGTGTTTATTCCTCAAAATCATCCGAACGCCCAGGTAGATTAAATACGCAGCACCCACATACTTCACCACACTGTAGGCAATCGCTGAAGACATTAACAGCGCTGAAAGTCCAAGTGCAGCCGCCAACGTATGTACTAAGTTACCGACACCAATTCCGATTGCTGAGACAACACCTGCTTTGCGCCCTTGTCCTAGGCTACGTGTGGTGACGTACAACATATTCGGTCCCGGTGTCACATTTAACGTCAAGGCAGCAATCATAAAAACTGCTAGGGCGGTTGTATCTGTCATGGTTTTCTACATCAGCTTAGATGTGTAGGAGCTTACTACTTGCGTTCAGGAAGGGCAATGCTAGTGCCAAGTGCAACGAACACACTGCCAGTGAACCATTGCTGGAATTGCGAGAAACGAGGGCGGGTTTGGAGCCAGTCACCGAAGGAACCAGATAATAAGGCAACGGTTGTATTCACGATTGTCCCTGTTGTACTAAACAAAGCTCCTAAAACAGCAATCTGCAAAGCTACTGAACCTTGTGAAGGGTTGGCAAATTGTGGCAAAAAGGCAATGAAGAAAATTGCTACTTTCGGGTTGAGGATACTAGTTGCGATCGCTTGTGAAAAAATCCGCCTCAGACTGGCGTTCGCAAGTGTTGCTAAGGATTGATTGCGTTTCTGACTCAAAATCATCCGAACGCCCAGGTAGATTAAATACGCAGCACCCAGGTACTTCACCACACTGTAAGCAATCGCTGAAGACATTAACAGCGCTGAAAGTCCAACAGCAGCAGCTAGAGTATGCACTAAGGCACCAATACCAATCCCAATAGCCGAAACAACACCTGCTTTGCGCCCTTGTCCAAGACTACGGGCAATGACATAGAGCATATCTGGGCCCGGAGTCACATTTAAAGTTAAGGCAGCAATCAAAAACAGAGTTAGGGAGGTTGTATCAGGCATGGTTTTTCCTACTGGCAATAAGAAGATTGGCGTTGCCTAATCATGTAATAAATTGTCTTCTGTAGGAGCGCTGGGTCTTGCGCCCTCAGGATTATTCACATCTATGCAAGAGGTTTATTGTAGGGACGTATGGCATACGCCCCTAAGTTTTACGCATTAACGTGCGATGCCAAAAGAGCGATATCTCGTTTTGAATGAGTGCTGAGATAGAGCGATCGCAAATTATTGAACAACTAGCAAAACGTCTAGTTTTATTTAGGCTGCATCTCACGCTTTTGAGCTTGGCTGGCTTCGTAAGTCATCATTATGCCAGTGTTGAGACGAGTTAGATAGTCATCAAGAGCCGTAGCAACCTTCCCAGATAACAGGTAGCAACCGAGTAGGTTTGGAAAAGCCATCGCTAGAATCATCATGTCTCCAAAGTCGAGTATGGATTGGAGGTTTACTATCGCGCCGATGAAGACAAAGATGACATAGATAACTTGGTAAACCTTTAGAGTCCGTTCCCCAAACAAGTACGCCCAAGCCCGTTCGCCATAATAGCCCCAAGAAATAATCGTGGAGAAGGCAAACAGGAATACTGCCAGTCCCAAAATAACGGGAAACCAGGGGATACCAGTAGAAAAAGCCTCAAACGTCATCTGTATACCATCCGGCGTGCCACTTCCCCTGTTAGCGTATACACCCGTAGTGATAATGACTAACGCTGTCATATTGCTAACAACGATTGTGTCGATGAAGGGTTCAAGCAGAGCAACGATTCCCTCGCGAATTGGCTCATCGGTACGAGCGGCAGCATGGGCAATTGGGGCTGAACCAACACCTGCCTCATTATCGAAAGCCGCACGTCTAACGCCTTGCACAAGAACACCAATAAAACCCCCTGTAATTGCAGCTTGTGGAGAGAAGGCTTCTCTAAAGATAGTTGCGATCGCGGCTGGAATCGCAGTGAAATTTGTTATTAGAATCCAAACTGCTGCTACAAAGTAAATTACGCACATTGAAGGGATAAGAAAACCTGCGACTGCACCAATCCGACGAATACCGCCAATGATTACTAGCCCAGTTAGGAGGGCAAGAATTAGACCATAGAGCCAGCTAAGATTTTCAACAGCAGGTACGGCGTAGGCAAGTCCAGCAAAGGACTGGTTTGCCTGAAACATATTGCCCCCACCGAATGCGCCACCGATGCAAAAGAGAGCAAAGACACCTGCCAAAACTCTGCCAAGAGGACGCAATCCCTTCTCTGCCAAACCCCGTGAGAGGTAGTGCATGGGGCCACCTGAAATGCTACCGTCTTGTCTCACAATTCGGTACATCTGACCCAAAGTACACTCCGCAAACTTACTCGACATACCGAGGAAACCAACGATTGTCATCCAGAGGACAGCACCAGGGCCACCTAACTGAATTGCGATCGCAACTCCAGCAATGTTTCCCAGTCCAACTGTTGCTGAAAGCGCTGCGGCTAATGCCTGAAAATGGCTGACTTCTCCAGGTTCATCAGGGTTGTCATAGTGTCCTCGCACAACATCAAGGGCATGACGGAAAGCGCGGATATTCACAAACTTCATTCTTAAGGTGAAGAAAATCGCACCCACCAGCAGCCACAGCACCACCAAAGGCATACCAGCGATGTCGAAGAAGATAATTTTTTCCAGCGCTGCCACGATGGCAGCAAACACGGCATCTATTGCACCGAGAAACCCACCAGGGGCAGTGGCTTCAGCCGCTAGAGCTGTTCCAGGCAAAGCAAGCACCAGCACAAGAGCAAGCCAAGCGCGTCTCATCTGTTTCATCTGTTTTGAATGGATAGTTTAATTCTTATTAATTAATATAAAACTATACAGTTTCATGAATAAACTTTGTTGTTAAAAATACTTTCTCCTCTTTTTAAATAGGCACAAAAATTTAATTTCAATTCCTAGGATTTAAGCATAGAAAGGGCTTTAGGCTTTGAATTTTCTTTTCATTCAATCACGGCACACTTAATTTATACCGAAAGAAATAGGATTAGTCTATCTAAAGAAATAGCAAAATATTTAAGTTTTTTGACATTATCAAGGTAGCACAAGTGTTCATGCAAATGAAGATTTGGCTAGTCTGAATAAAATACCAAAACGAAAAAACTTGCAGTTCTAAACATCATTACAAGGTCTACGCAGCGTTAACTAATGCTTCGTTGATTTCATGCAAGTTCAGAGTATATAAAGCAAGCAAAAAAACTAGTAGTAAGTAGCATGGCAACAGCTTTAATAACGGGTGCCTCTGCTGGAATTGGTGCAGTCTTTGCCCAAGAACTAGCTGCCCGTCAAACGAATCTTGTTTTAGTAGCACGCTCAGAAGCCAAACTTCAACAGCTAGCTCAACAGTTGCAGGAGCAATACAAGATTCAAGTAGACTTTTTAATCCAAGACCTTACAGAAGCAACGGCGGCAACAGATGTATTCGATGCCGTCACTGAGAAGGGACTGACAATTGACTTGCTAATAAACAATGCAGGTTTTGGTGAGTATGGCTCCTTTGCAGAACTGGATGGGGAGCAGCAACTCAAGATGATTCAGCTAAATATCCTCGCTTCAGTAGCTCTAACACACAAATTTTTGCCAGGAATGCGGCAACGCCGTAATGGTGGCATTATCAATATGTCCTCAGTTGCAGCGTTTCAACCAATGCCTTACTTTTCGGTCTACGCTGCTACTAAAGCTTTTGTTCTCAGTTTTAGCGAGGCACTAGCGGCAGAAAACAAAAGCTATGGAGTCCATGTCCTCGCCGTTTGTCCTGGCCCAACGGATACAAATTTTTTCCAAGAAGCTGATTTTCCCTCAATGTTGGCAGATGTGGCGGCTCAGAACTATACTCCTTCAGAAGTGGTGGTGCGTGAAGCGCTTAAAGGTTTGGAAAACAAGCAGACTACAGTTGTGCCTGGGGCGCTGGGAAATCAATTGATTGCGAATTTACCCCGGTTTTTGCCGCGAGAAGGTGTGCTGAGCCTATGGAAAAATATTTTAGGAGCCTCGGAACGTAAGAAGTAAAGATTCCCTAACTCTAACGAGCGGTGGAAGCAGCTACCTATTAGTTATGCGAACCTGATCGTCAGTATCACAAAGCAGGGGTGAGGTTCTGTATGGAGTCTAAGATTGAGCAACGTAATCACAGTGGATTATTGGTTGCTGCTGGTATCTTGATTGGTGCAGGTCTTTTGGCAGGATTTGTTGATGGCATCTTGCTGCACGAAATCCTCCAATGGCATCACATGGTAACAAGCGTTCGACCTGCAACGAATCTAACTAATTTAGAAGCGAACACATTAGCGGATGGTCTTTTTCATTTAGGAACTTGGACGCTAACGGTTATTGGCGGTGTGTTGCTGTGGCGTGCAGGTGGACGTGATGACGTACCTTGGTCACCTAAAATCTTTGGCGGGTCTTTACTCTTCGGTGCTGGGTTATTTAACTTTATTGAAGGTATTGTTGACCATCAAATTCTAGGAATTCATCACGTTAAACCAGGCCCCAATCAGTTGGCTTGGGATGTTGGCTTTCTGATTTTCGGTGCAGGACTTGCGTTAGTGGGTTGGATTTTATTGCGAAGTGGACAAAAGGAAAGCTAGAGACGTGCCAACAGCGCTTCGCGAATCTTACGGTAAACACGTCTTTGAGAATTCTGGAATCAATAGTTAGTGTTCCCTATGCTTTGTAGAGACGTTCCGGCGGAACGTCTCTCTACGACTTTGGTTTGGTGCTGGGAGTACGTCAAGAGAGAAGGTAAATACTAGTGTTGGTTAGGGCAAGTTCTGTCGATAAAGTAACTACTTGCACCTGTTCAGTTGCACCTGTACCATCCGCATCAAAGAACAAACCACCTGTCGTGTTGTCGTAGATGAAGCGAGTTGTGGTGTCGGCTGCACTTGTACCAAGAGAAAACTGATTTTCGGGAAGCACGGAACCACTGACTAGTTCGCCACCAAAACCACTAGCAGAGAAACCAAGACGATCAACACCTACCTGGAAATCAGTAATGGTGTCTAGCCCTATGTTATTGATACTCAAGAACAAGAAGCGGTCACGTCCAGCTCCACCCGTCAGTGTGTCATCATCGAAACCACCGACGATGCGATCGCGTCCTGCACCACCATCAATAGTATCGTTATCATTACCGCCATACAAAAGATCTACGCCACCGTTGCCAATGATGGTGTCATCGCCATCTAAACCGTAGGCAAAATTGTCTAAATCGTCACCAAGCAGATAATTATCTTGAGACGGGTCTAGAGTATTGAGAATCTCAGCTACTCCAAGCACAAAAGATATTCCACTTTGTCGAAATTCCTCAGTTCCTGCCCTTGTTGTTAATGCCGTTGCTAATTCTGGATTGTTAGCACCGACAGCCGCCAGAAATTCTGCGTAATCAGAGTCATTATAGTAACCAAAGCTTGGGCTATTTAATTCCTCAATAGAAATCTCCTGCTGAGTAAATCCTAGTGGAGGATTGGTTAAAAGGTCTTTTGGTTCTACATGCTTAGAAGAAGCAGAAAGGGGATCGATTTGAGGGTCTCTAAATGACTGGAGAAAGACTGTTCCTGGCAGAAACGCATCCCCAGCTAAGCTCACATAGTCTCCACTAACAACATAGTGAGTTATTTGTATCGTCGTGCTGCTTGGGTCAAAAGTATCAGCAGTTACTTGGTCAATTCCTGTTGAATTGAAAGTAACAGCTTCTCCAATCAAGTTGGAAAATGCAGCGGCTGCCCGTTGTGTCAATGCCCCACCCAAGCTATGACCCGTAACATCAGGAAGCAAACCGTTTGGGTTTTTAGTAGTATCTTGACTGATTTGTGCCAACCAATTGCCAATCTCCTCCTGATTGGCTTCAAATTGGTCAAAACCTACGCCCTCTGAATCTATATCAGCGCTATAGTCAACGACAGATTCCGTACCCCGAAAGACTAGAACAGGTGGGTTATCTGGATTGAGCGAGACTAGCCCCCAAGCTTGTAAATCAGTTACTACGTCATCGAAGACTGTATCAATGGTGTAGCCTGTAGCACTGAGGAAATCGACAACTAAATCGTCTGTTGGGGAGGAATAAACGATTGACTTGGAAAGAACTTCATAAACAGGGTCTTGTACACTCATAAATCAGCCTTTATCAAAAAGTAATGCTATCAAGAGTGGAGGTATGCCGTAACGAGTTACCTCCAACTAACATTTGACATATTTATGAGTAGTACTCTTTCTATCGCTCAATAGGCTCATCCGTTTGGACGATTCTCTTGTTAAGCCTATCAACCCCATCAGAAGGTTCAAACTCCCTCTGACTAGAGAGATAAAGCCTTTACATTTTTGCTGCTTAAGGGCAGGATTACAGTAAACGTCGTGTTAACTTCTTCAACGCTATCGACCGTAATCTGACCTCCGTGCAAGTCCACACATTTTTTAACGATCGCTAATCCTAACCCAGTACCAGGAATCGCACCAACGTTACTAGCGCGATGGAACGAATCAAATAATCTTGGTAGGTCTTCTGCTGGAATACCAATGCCAGAGTTTTTTATCCTCAAAGTAGCGTCCCCTCCAATACATTCCAGATCGAACCGAACCGTACTACCTCTAGGGGAATACTTAATAGCATTTGATAGGAGATTAGTAAGAATTTGTCGTAGCAATCTTTCATCAAGACTTGCGTTGGTACAGTTGCCTTGGCTGTGGAAGATGAGAGTAATCTCGTTCGTCACACTTAGAAGTTGCATCTGTTCCACCAGTTCCCGGCAGAATCCTTCTAAATCCAAAGGCACAGGGTTAAATTCGAGTTTGTCTGCCTCAGCTTTACCAATAAACAGTACATCACTAACAAGATCACTCAGGTGTTTGGTACTTGCTTGAATTCGCTGGAGATGAGTGAGTTTTTTTTCCTGTGTCCATTTGTGGCTGTAATGTTCAAGTAATTCAGCAGAAGACTGGATGGTAGTTAGTGGGGTACGGTACTCGTGAGAAATCGTGGCAACGAGGCGGGATTTTAGCGAACTAAGTTCTTTTTCTCTTTCCAATGCCTGCTCTAGCTCGGATGTACGCTCTCTAACTCGATTTTCTAGATCTTTATTCATTTGTGCCATAGCAATAGCACGTTGACGCAAGGCGTTCTCTGCCTTTATCCGTGCTGCGTTGAGGTAGCTAACCAGCAACGCTGTTGATGTAAACACAGCTAGCACTAAGATATCAGCCGTAGCATAGCTCAGCGCAAAGTAAGGAGCCAGAAAAAAGTAGTTTATACACGAGACAGACAAAATAGTAGCCACTACACCTGGTCTAAAACCGCCATACCAAGAGCTGAGCATCACGGCAGCAAAAAACAACACGCCAGGGGTCTTGTGTAATAGCGGATATAGTAGCAGCGTTAACAGCAGCGCCAGAGTAACCATCGCTACAGCAAAACCGTAGCGCAACTGCCAAATGTACTTTCTGTTGTCGTTACTCATCAAGTTGATTATCAGCAAGCGTTGATTCAATGTTTTGCCGTACTTGGTGGGTATGAGCTACCCACTTAGCTGTTTCTCGATTCTTGTTAAAGCTCCCGTAGGAGAGTGCATTGATAGCAACCAGAACCGCTGTGGCTAAGCCAAATCCGACTAGACTTTTCTTCTCAAGAGAAATTTTCATAGGACGTATTGTTTCGTGCAACGTTCCACCTCGCCAGTAAAACTGCTGTATCACTTGCTAAACTAGCGGAACTTTGCGGCGCTCGGATTCGTATATTTACGGAAATTAAAACTGAACGTGAGGACGACGTTAATCAAGGATACAGGACGTTACCCGTATTGGGGTCAAAGACAAATAGCTTGTCGAGGTCAAGTTGAACGCTAATGCGATCGCCTGGATGTCCACGCCAATTTGCAGGTGATTGGACATTTAAAACGATATCCGAGGCAATGAGATTGCTACGAACCAATGTCTCGCGCCCTAGTGGTTCTACCACACTCACCTCTAGCTCTAGCTGATTATTCTTTGTGTCCTCAGTGCTTTCACGGTCAATTAATCCGATAATTTCTAGATGTTCTGGGCGGATTCCTAAATCAATGGTTTGTGCCGGGGTAAGTTGCAACTGAGTTTGAAGGGCGATTGGACAAGGCAACACTTGACCACTCACTTGAAAAACGTCACCTGTGTAGGTTGCAGGAAAAACATTCATCGGTGGATTGCCCAAGAAGGTGGCTACCATTCGGTTTGCAGGTTTGGCATAGATGTCTTGAGGTTCACCGATTTGTTGAATCCGACCGCGATTGAGTACCACAATTTGATCAGCGAGTGTCATTGCCTCTACCTGATCGTGAGTAACGTAGATGGTGGTGATGCCGACACGCTGATGCAACTGTTTTAATTCTGCTCTAGTACCGTCCCGTAACTGGGCATCTAGATTGGATAGGGGTTCATCGAGTAAGAAAACTTTGGGTTCACGCGCGATCGCTCTTCCTAATGCGACTCGTTGCTGTTGCCCTCCAGATAGTTGCTTGGGTTTACGATCTAGCAAGTGGGAGATATCAAGCGATCGCGCCACAGTTTCCACTCGTTCTTTAATCGTCGTCGAGTCAGCTTTCCGCATTCGTAGCCCAAAAGATAGATTATCCGCTACCGTCATGTGAGGGTAGAGGGCATAATTCTGAAACACCATCGCCACATCTCGCTGCCGCGCTGGGACACCATTCACTAAAGCATCTCCAATGTAGAGATTGCCATCTGTTGCGGATTCCAAACCAGCAATCATCCGCAGAATCGTTGACTTGCCGCAACCCGATGGGCCAACTAAAACCCAAAATTGCCCATCCGGCACCTCAAAGGTAATGCCCTCAATCGCGGTGACATCTTCAAACTTGCGGGTAATCCCTTCTAAGCGAACGTTTGCCATTTGTAGCTATCAGTAATGGGGTGGGTGAGATGCAGTATTCGCTTTAGAGCGATCGCATAAAAAATAGCTTAGACGACAACAAAAACGCCGTCTAAGCCATATTCACACAAGTAATATTCTTTTACCTCTTTTGAAAAACATCAACATTAAGCAAGCCAATTGGTAACAAGCTGTTCCAAGTTCAGGCTTTTTGTTTACCTCCTTTACCTAATTTCAGTACTTTTATTGGTACAGTGAATGAGGTTGCGTTCTTGACGAAAGTTACGCGAAAATTCAATTAAAAAAGGTTGACTGGCTTCCCTCACTGTGTTTATTGAAGCGAGGTAGAGAAGGTGTCGAATTAAACTAAAGAATAGGAATTTGCAGCCTTATGCCAGAAAACTGACTAAGTATTCCCCCTCGCGATCGCTGCGAAAAGCGAGGGATAATCTACAGAGCAACATTACTCATAAAAGCTATGAGGGCTGCTATTAAAGATGGGTAGCATATAAACTTGTCAGGATGACGCACTGCTCTAGGATGCGGCTGTTGAAGCCTTCCTCTCACCACAAGCTGTAACTGGAAGTGCTGTTCGCGAGTCCTTAGTCTTAGGATACTACACTTTTTAGTACAACTGTATTGATCAAAAATAGAAAAAGCCGAACCTAGAGGTACGGCGATGACTATAGCACTCTAATTAATGTCCACTAATGCAGAAAACAAATGGGGATCAAGCAGCTATTGCATTGATCTCAATATTGTGTAGCTAAATTTACTAAACACCTCTAGAAACTCTTATAGGAATTGTTTAGATAACTGAGGCATAGGATTTATAGAGGTTTATGACAGCCAAAAAAAATCTCATTGTGATTGGCAACGGCATGGTAGGACACAAGTTCTTAGAACTAATGATTGCTAAAGGAGCAACTGAGCAATG
This sequence comes from Microcoleus sp. FACHB-SPT15, assembly GCF_014849525.1. Lineage (NCBI taxonomy): Bacteria > Bacillati > Cyanobacteriota > Cyanophyceae > Oscillatoriales > Microcoleaceae > Microcoleus > Microcoleus sp. FACHB-SPT15. Next base: position 74,451 of record NZ_JACJNU010000036.1, read on the forward strand.
GAACTTGATTACCTTCTGTGAAGAACCGCGTGTTGCCTACGATCGCGTTAACCTCAGTGGCTACTTTTCTGGTAAAACAGCAGCAGATTTATCGTTAGTTGAGCCGGGATTATATCAAGAGAATGGTGTTCAGATTCATATCGGTGATAAAGCTGTTGCTGTTAATCGAGACCAAAAAACAGTCACATCAGCCAATGATTTAACAGTTACCTACGACAAGATTGTCCTAGCAACGGGCTCCTATCCCTTTGTGCCAGCGATTAAGGGGAATGACGCTACAGGTACCTTTGTCTACCGGACAATTGACGATCTAGAGGCGATGTCGGCATACGCTAAAAATTGTAAGGTTGGTGTGGTTGTTGGGGGTGGTTTACTCGGTTTAGAATGTGCGAATGCTCTCAAAAGTATGGGATTGCAAACCCATGTCGTTGAATTTGCTCCACGACTGATGCCAGTGCAAATTGATGAGGCGGGTGGAACGATTCTTCGTAAGAAAATCGAAGAACTTGGAGTTACGATTCATACTAGCAAATCAACGACCGAAATTGTTAGCGGAAATGGCAAAGTTGCCAAGATGAAGTTTGCGGATGGTTCTGAGTTAGAAACAGACATGATTGTCTTTTCTGCCGGAATTCGTCCCCGTGATGAAATTGCTAGAGGCTGTGGGTTAGAAGTCGGGGAACGCGGTGGGATTGTCATCAATGATTATTGCGAAACGTCCGATCCAGATATTTATGCGATCGGTGAATGCGCCCTGTACCAGAATCGCATCTATGGCTTAGTCGCTCCTGGTTATACGATGGCAGGAGTAGTGGCAGATGTCTTGAATAAAATCACCACTAGCAGCTTTACTGGCGCAGATATGTCCACCAAACTCAAACTTTTGGGAGTGGATGTTGCTAGTTTCGGGGATAACTTTGCTAAGACTCCAGGTGCTAGAGAAATTGCGATTAGCGATACCGTTCAGGGTATTTACAAAAAGCTGGTTCTGAATGAGGATGGTAGCCGTCTGCTTGGTGGAATCTTAGTCGGAGATGCTTCGGCATACGGCACGCTATTGCAGTTTGTACAAAATGCGATCGCCTTACCACCCCATCCAGAGGATTTACTGTTGCCACCACGGGAAGGTAAAGCGGCTACGGTTGGCATGGGAGTAGAAAGCCTACCGGATACTGCTCAGATTTGCTCCTGCAATAATGTCAGTAAAGAGCAGATTTGTACAGCTATCCAAGAGAACAACTTCACTGATGTTGCTAGTGTTAAAAAATGCACGAAAGCCGGGACAGGTTGCGGCGGTTGTGTGCCACTGGTAACCGATTTACTCAAGTATGAGATGAAGAAAGCGGGGATAGAGGTGAATAATCATCTCTGTGAACACTTCGCCTATTCCCGTCAAGAACTTTATCATTTGGTGCGAACTCAAAAAATCCAGACGTTTGATGAGTTAATTCAAAAACATGGTCAAGGTAAAGGTTGCGAAATCTGTAAGCCGGCTGTAGCTTCGATTCTTGCCTCTACTTGGAATGAGCATATTTTGGAGACACCTCATGTTAGTCTTCAGGATACCAATGATTACTACTTAGCTAACATTCAGCGTGATGGTACTTATTCGGTAGTGCCACGAGTTCCAGGTGGCGAAATTACGCCCGATAAACTGATTGTCTTAGGAGAAGTTGCCAAAGAATTTGGACTTTACACCAAAATTACAGGCGGACAACGAATTGATTTATTTGGGGCGCGAGTTGATCAATTACCCCAAATTTGGAAGCGATTGATAGACGCTGGATTTGAATCGGGTCATGCTTATGGTAAGGCACTTCGCACGGTGAAATCCTGTGTGGGTAGTACCTGGTGTCGCTTTGGAGTGCAGGACTCTACCAGTTTGGCGATTGAGTTAGAACTACGTTATCGCGGTTTGCGATCGCCTCACAAACTAAAATCGGCTGTATCGGGTTGCACCCGCGAGTGTGCCGAAGCACAGAGTAAGGATTTTGGGATAATCGCCACTGAAAAGGGCTGGAATTTGTATGTGTGTGGCAATGGTGGCATGAAGCCGCAACACGCGATACTGCTAGCCGAGGATATTGACAAAGAAACCTTGCTCAAATATTTGGATCGGTTCCTGATGTTCTATATCCGCACGGCAAATCGCCTGGAACGCACAGCAACTTGGTTCAATAAACTTGAAGGGGGAATTGATTACCTCAAGCAGGTGATTATTCACGATTCCCTTGGAATTGATGCTGAATTGGAAGCAGAGATGGCACACCTTGTCAGCACCTATCAATGTGAATGGAAAGCGACAATTGAAGACCCAGAAAAAGTACAGCGCTTCCGACATTTTGTGAATTCTGATGAGTCCGATCCAAGTCTTGTGCAGGTAGAGGAACGGGGGCAAAAACGCCCAGCTTACGAACACGAGAAAGCATTGGTTGGGCTTTCACAATAACAAATAATTAAGAGGAAAAAGCAATGGTTCAAGCATTAGTTCGTGAAACAAACGCAACCTGGGTCGATATTTGCTCACTTGAAGCGATCGCACCGAATACAGGAGTTTGTGCATTGGTTGAAGGTCAACAGGTGGCGATTTTCCGAGTAGGAACAGAGGATGAGGTTTTTGCCCTTAGTAATTACGACCCATTTAGCAAGGCGTTTGTTTTATCGAGGGGAATTGTAGGCGATCGCAATGGTATCCCGAAAGTCGCTTCCCCAATTTACAAGCAAAACTTCAACCTGATTACTGGAGAATGCCTGGATGATGAAACAGTGAGCCTCCCTACTTATAACGTTAGGGTTGTTGAAGGTAGAGTGCAAGTAGCCGCAGGTGAGGTGGAGTAAACTCAGACGCGAATAACTGTGCAATGCGTCCTTAGGAACCCGTTATCACAAAGATAGCGGGTTTTTCAATGAATACCTAATCTGAAAATATTGGGGATGTGGACTTTCGCCAAAAAGCTACACTTGACCCAAAGATACTGAGCGGGTGTGAGTGCTGTGACGAACAAGTACACATTTATGAGGTTTCCCGATGACAAACGCAGAACTGCTCGACATTATTGAACAAGCAGCCAAGGATGGGGTAACCTCCCTTAACCTCTCAGAAAAGAAACTGACGACGCTGCCAGCAGAACTCGGAAATCTTTCCAATCTGACGGAGCTATTCCTTGACAGCAATCAACTGACAGCACTGCCAGTAGAAATCGGGAATCTCACTAATCTGACAGAGCTATCCCTCTACACCAATCAACTAACGGCGCTACCAGCAGAAATCGGGAATCTCACTAATCTGATAGAGCTAAACCTCGGCAGCAATCAACTGACAGCATTGCCAAAAGAATTGAGTAGTCTCACTAATCTGACATGGCTAAACCTCCACGACAATCAACTGACAGCGCTGCCAGCAGAAATCAGTCAGCTCACCAATCTGGCATGGTTATCCCTTAGCAATAATCAACTAACGGTGCTATCAGCAGAAATCAGTCAGCTCACTAATCTGGCATGGCTATCCCTCAGCAGCAATCAACTGACGGCGCTCCCTCCCGAAATTGGGAATCTTACTAATCTGACAGAGCTAAACCTTAGCAACAATCAACTGACAGTGTTGCCACCTCAAATTGGGAATCTCACCAATCTGACATGGCTAAACCTCCATGACAATCAACTGACCGCGCTGCCACCTGAAATCGGTAGTCTCACCAATCTGAAATGGCTAAACCTCTACGACAATCAACTGACGGCGCTGCCAGGAGAAATCCTTCAGCTGACCAAGCTAATATGGCTATCCCTGAACAATAATCAACTAACGGTGCTGCCACCAGAAATCCTTCAGCTTACCAATTTGATAAGGCTATCCTTCCGCAGCAATCAACTGACGGCGCTTCCTCCCGAAATTGGGAATCTCACCAATCTGACACACCTAGCCCTCTGCGACAATCAACTGACGGCGCTACCAAATGAATTTGGGAATCTTACTAATCTCACACAGTTCTCCCTCTGCGACAATCAACTGACGGCGCTGCCAGATGAAATCGCTAATCTCACCAATCTGACAGAGCTATGCCTCGATGGCAATCCACTAACTTCGCCGCCCCCTGAGATTGTCGAGCAAGGAACGCAGGCAATTTTGGCATATCTTCGAGAGCATAGGAAAAGTTGATGCTGGCTATCGTTTCTTGTCAGAGAAGCTCGTACCCCTCATGGATAATTGCTGCTGCCCTGAAATTGGGTAAGCTGTTGAAGTGTGCTAAAAATCTTGGGACTGAGGGATAGCGGATGTCCGAAGTTGAACTATTGTCTGATGTCGGTGCTAACTACAATCTGCTGCGTGACTTGCTGGCAGCCAGTAAGTGGAAAGAAGCTGATGAGGAAACGCGAGAAATCATGGTCAAGGTTGTCGGTCGAGAAGGCATTGGCTGGCTAAATGAGGAATCGATCAACAAATTACCCTGCACTGACTTACGTACTGTTGATCGGCTCTGGGTAGAATACTCAAAAGGTCACTTCGGCTTTAGTGTGCAAAAGCACATCTACGAGGACGTTGCAAGAGACTGGGAAAAAATGGGCGATCGCGTCGGTTGGCGTGAGAATGGGAAGTGGTTGAGCATATCATCACTCACTTATGATCTTGATGCTCCCATAGGTCACCTGCCTGGAGCTGGGGCATGGGTCACATCTTTAGTCTGGGGGCTGTGGTCACGAAGTGCAGAAAGTTTCTATACCCGCCTGGATAGTTGTGACTTGTGAAGCAGTTTTCTAATCAGTACCTAACTTGGTAGTTTGGCTAGCCGAGGATAATGAAACGGATGATTTATAAACCTGTAAAAGAATTTCTGTAGGGGCACAAGGCTTGTGCCCTTTGGTTCTGCTTCCAACGGATAGGTGGATGGGCGTATGCCATACGCCCCTACAAAAAAATCATCCTTACTCCTTGGGTTCCATCACCAAGCGACTCAACTTCCCCACTAATTTTTGAGCAAACCCTCAACAGTAATGCGTTCCCAAGCAACAGAACCTCTAGGAGTCCAATAGTTGCTTAAAGATGCAATCATCCCATTGTTTTACAAATCCCATCCTACTGACTTTCTATCGAATCACTTGCAGATTCTCAATGGTAAGATATATTTCTTCATCAGCCATCTGAGCGTCTTTATCAATGTTAATTTGGGTTGGGTAGCCTAGAGTACGGTGGTAGGTAATCTGCATACTAGCTGCCTTATTCGCGATCGCATTTTGTACGATATTAAAAAGCTTTGGAACAGAATTGTACTGTCTGAAGTACTCCTGATTCACTGGCTTTCCGGTATTCGCAGCAGTGATCGACGTGACTCTGTTATTACGAACTTCAACAACCACAGGTTGAGTAACTTCAGGTGTACAGAAGCAACTTACTCGTAGCGTGTAGCGGTAACTGGAGATGTTTTGATTTCTCCATAATTGTCTGTGTTGCTGTAACTGCGCGACATTTAATCTGTAATTAACTGGTGTTTCTCCCTCACCCAACACAGCTAAATCAGCTCGTGCATCAGAAAGGCGTTTTGTTCCACTGCATAACCCAGTTTTTAATTGAGCGTCCTCCTCAGAAGCATAAACAAGATACTCCTGACCTTCTTGAAACGAATACCCACAACTAGCACTAGAATCAGACGTCGTTACAACAAGCCGTCGCTCAGTGTTTCCCTTCCAAACTTCTGAAACTTCAAACGTTACCTTGACCCCATTTAAAAAATTTGGATCTTCATTGCGTCTACCAGGGCGTCGCTCAGCCGGACTCTGCTCAGTAACATCAACAACTCGTCCAGAAAAAACTGCCTCAGAATTTTGAAGACTCTGTTGAGGCGTCGTTGGAAGACAACTACAGGCACTTGCCGCATTTGCACTTAAAACGAACAAGCTCGTAGCAATAACTAATATCTTTTTCATGGCTCACACCTCAGAATAATTTTGCCGAATTGTAGTTAATCTTCACAGTTTGTTGAGTTCATTGAAACTGTAACTTACCCAACTCTGCTCAAATCACTGACCTAAAGTTATGAGCAAAAGTTCCACAATTTTAATCCGTTACAGATTGTGTTACAGCCATAATTGATGAGCTTTCAAATGGTAATAATGAATTATTATTTCCGGGTAAAAGGAAGCAGAAGCGCTTAATTAGAATTCGCGTTCACTGCTGACTTATCTGGAAAATTCCTTGCGTCAAAACTCCAAGCAACCCAGGTACTTGCATATGACACGCATCGCCTTTCCTCAAAAGCCTCAACCTCGCCAAGCATTTCGTATAGTTTTCTAGTTAATGCGGCTCGCGATCGCGTAAAGTCATTGTTTGAAAAAACCAAACCAGAAACCCTAATAAATTGCCTGTTGGGTTAGGGAAAAGGGCGACACGCCAATCTGTCCCCTTCTCAACCGGGGTAACTTACTTTTTCGTGCCCTTGTGCCTTGTGCCATGCTTGACCCAACAGGAAAATCAATAGCTCATAATGGTGATTGTACTTATCCTGCAAGTAACTGCCGTTTGGGGTGTGGATTGCTGAATAAAAAAACCTCAATAAACCCGATCTTTTCACCTGTCCAACAGTTTTTGATCACTTGGCTGCTGATCTTAGTGACGGGTTGGATTACAGTGAGTGCGTTGAGTTACGTTGGTGAACTCATTAGTATTTTGCTGACGGCATCTCTGATTGCCTTTTTGCTCAACTATCCTGTTGCAGTGGTTCAACGTGTTTTACCTCGGAGTGTCGCTGCCGGACTCGTCTATCTTGTCGCTGGCTTCGTCGTTGTAATCCTTGCCCTGACGCTGGTACCGCCAGTGTTTAACCAAGGACGGCAACTAGTGACTAATTTACCCACTTTATTGGAAGAAGGTCAGCAGCAGTTAGCTAGCTTCCAAACTTGGAGTGTGGAACACAATTTGCCCTTTGATGTCCGGATTCTTGCCTCTCAACTCTTGGCACGAGTGCAAACCCAGGCAGAAGCGATCGCATCTACGGGTTTAGGCTTGGTGGTAGGTACCTTTAACTGGTTTTTGGACTTAATTTTAGTTTTAGTCATTGCCTTTTATATGCTCATCGATGGTGAGCGAGTTTGGCGGGGAATGACGGGGATTTTTTCCCAAAAAATCCGAGATGGCTTAACTCAATCACTGCAACGTAATCTACAACGGTTTGTTACAGGTCAGCTTTTGTTGGGTTTATTCATGGCGGCTACCCTCTCGCTTGCCTTTTGGCTGTTAAAAGTGCCGTTTTTCCTACTGTTTGCCGTCTTTATTGGGTTGATGGAGGTAATCCCATTTATTGGTGCAACCTTGGGGATTGCAACAGTCGTGACTATCGTAGCCTTTATTGATTGGTGGCTGGCGCTGGAAGTATTGGGAGTTGCGATCGCATTACAACAAGTCAAAGATAATTTGATTGCTCCGCGTATTATGGGCAATTTGACAGGTTTATCACCTGTAGTTATCTTTGTCTCTCTACTTCTAGGCGCTAAATTAGGTGGATTATTGGGTGTGATTTTGGCAATTCCCCTAACTGGTGTGGTCAAGAGTCTGACAGAGATTGTTCTCGACCCAACGCTGCCCCCTCAAACCGGAGCATTCTTTCACAACCCTCTCCTTACCAGGAATAATTTTAAGTCTGCACTCTCTTCAGATTCTGCTGCTGAGGCAGATGGGAGGACGGAGACTAAGGTAGCAGGAGTAGGAAGTCGGCAAACTTAGGGAGGAAAAACACTTGGGCTATCAACGGTAAATCACCCAGGAAGTAAACGCGATCGCTTCTGTGTTTCACTGGGAATAAGAGACTTGCAAGCGACTCAGTAAATAGTCACCTGCTGATATTGGGGGATAAAGTGGAGGATGATTGGGTTCTTTGCAACTCTCAAGACAACTAATTTCTGTATCGTCGTTCGGATGGCAGAAAAATGCGATTGAATAACGAGAACGCTGTACTTGCTCATCTGAGCGAATCAAGACTCGATGCGGAGTGGAACAGAAAACATGGTTTGTCCAGCGCTGCATCAAATCCCCCGTATTGACGATGATTGTACCCGGAATGTACGGCGCAGTAATCCATTCCCCCTGTGCTGTACAAACTTCCAACCCTCCAACTTCATCCTGAAATAGTAGGGTGAAACTTCCATAATCAGAATGTTCACCTGCACGGATTTGTCCGAGTTTCGGGGCTTGGTTTAAGCGTGGGTAGTGAAGCAAGCGGAGTGTATGATTTTGATGAGTATGCCTGTCTAAGAAAAAAGACTCAGGTAGGTGAAGCGCGATCGCAAAAGCTTGACAGATTCGATTAGCGGCTTCAGTGCAAGCTTGATAAAACTCTAAAACGATTTGGCGAAAATCATCTTGTCCTGTCGGCCATTGATTCAAAATCAGAGAACTTTTATCCTCTAGATTACGTCCATCAGGATTAACCTCCTTGCCAACATTAAAAGCTTCTTTTAAATCTCCCGGTTTATCCGGTGCAAGGCGTTCTCGTTCAATACCCACATAGCCACGATTGCTAATTTCATCAGACCAAGCGAGTTGATTTTTTACGGCTAAGGGCAGGTCGAAAAACTGCTTAGTTCGAGAAAAAATTTGGTCAAGTAGGGTTGCAGAAATCCCTGGATTTTTTAGGTACATGAACCCAATTTCATGACAAGCCTGATAAATTTGATTAGCAATGGCTTGTTGCTGAGTAATGTCGCCTTTAATAAAGGGTTCAAAATTGATGATAGGTATTTTAGTTGGAATTGTAGACATGGTGAGCCTCTCATGAACTACTGCCAGTGCCTTGCGGCTCAGGCAGTTTCCGACTTCAACGGGGAATGCCTCAAGACAGACTTGCGCCCAGCTTTCGGTCTTACTTCCCCTCCATCAGCAGAGATGGACGTTCCATCCACCTGTAGCATTCTGATCCCTTCCGCTCTAATATTCGTTGCGGCGTTACCGTCCCGGTCGTGACGAGTATTGCAGTGAGGACAAGTCCACTGCCTCACGTCTAAGGGCAGCTCGTCAATTTGGTAGTAACAATTAGAACAGAGCTTAGAACTGGGAAACCAGCGGTCAATCTCGACCAACACTCCACCTTTCTTCTCTAGTTTGTAGGCTAAGAAGTTGGTAAACATTCCCCATCCTGCGTCAGATATTGCCTTGGCTAGATTGTGATTACGAACCATGCCCTTGACATGAAGATTCTCTACTACGACAACTTGGTTCTCATTGACGAGCTTCCGTGAAAGCTTATGTAGAAAATCCGCTCTTGAGTTACCGACTCGTTCGTAAACTCTAGCGACAACCGAGCTATATTTGTGCCTTGAATTACTCCCTTTTTGTTTTCTGGCTAATTTTTGCTGTTTGCGCTTGAGGTTTTTCTCATGCTGCCTCAAGTGTCTAGGATTCTCATATTTAGACACCTTATTGCCATCGCTAGTCACTGCAAAATGCTTGATTCCGAGGTCAGCACCAATTACCCTACCTTCAACTGAAGGAGTGGGATTCTCACCTTCCACCTCAGTCAAGATAGACGCATAATACTTTCCTGATGGGTCTTTGCTAATGGTGACCGTCTTGATTGTCCCCTCAATAGACCTGTGAATCTTAGCTTTTACTGTGCCTACCTTTCCCGGCAACTTGACAGCACCATCAATTACCTGAACATTCTGAGGGTACTGGATAGACTGTTTGCCGTGCTTATTCTTGAATCGGGGAAATCTCGCACGACCATCAAAGAAGTTTTTGTAGGCTGTGGTCAGGTTGAGAGTGACCGCCTGTAAGACTTGGCTATAACACTCACCCAGCCATGCAGTCCCCTCGTCTTTTTTGAGCTTTGGCAAAAGTGCATTGAGTGCTGAGCGTCCCAAGCCCTTACCTGTATCTCGGTAAGTCTCAATGGACTTGTTGAGTCCGTAGTTCCACCACCAACGCGCACAGCCGAAGTGCTGAGCTAACCGCATTTCTTGCTCTGACGTTGGGTATAAGCGAACTTTTACGGCTCTATGCAACACTCAACTTACCTCCTACTCCTAATCTTACCATCTATTATGATTAGGGATAAAACTAAATTGAGGAACTTGGAAACCTCCGTTCCTCCGGTTCCGAGAGCTTTCATCCCCCAGTCGTTTCACGTCAGGGGGATTTCCCGCAGGCTCTTGTTAACAAAATTCTCATCAAGCATCCTGAGCGGCGATCTGCCCAAAAAGCTTGCTTATTTGCCAATCGGCAAAATTACGGTGAACGTTGTCCCAACATTAACCTCACTACTCACTGAGATCGTTCCACCCGCTTGCTCAACCACCTGTTTCACAATTGCCAACCCTAAGCCAGTTCCAGGAATCTTACCGACATTGCTGGCACGGTAGAAGGATTCAAACAACCGTACTTGATCGGTTGGAGAAATGCCAATGCCCTCATCCTGCACTTGAAAGATTGCCACCTCTGCTTGACACTGGAATTTAAGCCGAACGGTGCTTTGGGGGGCTGAATATTTGATCGCGTTAGATAGTAGATTCGTCAGAACCTGTCGTAGTAGTGCTTCATTGACGCGAACCGTAAAGCATTCATCTTCACAGTCAACCTGAAAAGTGTGATTGCTTCCCATGCCGACTTTAATTTCTTCAATCAATTTGCGGCAGAACGGTTCGATCGCCAGCACCGTAGCATTATCAGCTAATGCACTCGTTTCAACTTTGCCAAACGCCAGGACATCATCGAGTAAAGCCGTCATGGATTTAACCGCCGCTTGAATCCGTTGGGAAAAGTCGGTTCGCCGTTCGGATGGCAAGTCGTGCTGCTCTAACAGGCGAGTAAATCCAGAAATGATATTGAGCGGATTGCGAAATTCATGAGAAACCATTGAGACGAAACGAGATTTTAGTTCTTTGAGTTCGCGTTCTTGCTCCAGTGCAGCTTGAAGCTTAAGGGAAAGCCGTCGCGATCGCAGCAGCATTTCCACCCGTGCCTGCAACTCTAACTTTTCGATCGGTTTGCTAATGAGTTCATCAACGGTTTGCCAGAGATGTCGCGTCAACAGTTTGACATCAGAATGGAGTGTAATCAGCAGGACGGGCAAAAATACAGGCTGCTCTGCCTGTTTTCTTGCCTGTACCCATTCCCATGAATGATGCAAGGCTGGACCATCTAGAATGCACAGGTCAAACGGTTCGTTTAGCAGTGGGACGGCTTTACCTGCTTGCACCGCAGATTCTCCTACCACCACCTCGTAAGATCGTCCAAGCCACTCTGCTAGGATGCGGCGGTTTTCCGTCTGCTCAATAAAGATCAAAATTCGGTTCATCGCTTACTCATCTTCCAGCAATTCAGGGACACCCGTGAGGATACCTCGAAGCTGTTTGAGTGGACTACCAACCTTAATCCCGTAGCGACTGATTTGAAATTCGCGCAGGTTTTTTTCAAAATCGCTCATACGCTTCTTGAGAACGCCAATCACTCGTCGCAGTTCGCCGCGTATTTCCAGGTAGCGCAGAAAGATAATGGTGTCTGCTAAATAGCTAATGCCAATTTCGGTTGCCCGAAATTCTCCTGTAATCGATTCAACCTCGTTGATCAGCAGGACAGCGACTCCCATATTTTGCAGATATTTACACAGGGCATGGAGGTGAGGCGTTAAGTCTTCGCCTCGAACCGAGAGTCGATAGCCAGACACACTATCAATCATGACAATCTGTGCCTGCTGGTGTTCTACTTCCCGCCGCACGAGGTTGGCAAATTCGTCCGGGGTGTAGTGAAGCGGTTCGATTGGTACAATCGAGAGGGTGCCGCGCTCCTGCATCGCGTGAACCGGAACATTGACTCCTTCAGCCCGGTGCAACAGCGTTTCCTTGTTTTCCTCAAAGGTGTAAATCACCGATCGCTCTCCCCGTCCGGCTGCCTCTTTCATAAACTGAAGCCCCAGCGTACTCTTTCCCACGCCGCTAGGCCCGCTGATGATCGTGATCGTGCTGCGCTCAATGCCACCATGCAGCAGTTCGTCAATTTCTGGAATCCCAGAGGAAATGGTTTCCGTGGTAATCGCTCGTTCAAACACTTGGGGTATCAATTTTGGGAAAAGCTGCATTCCGTTACTGGTGAGGCGAATGCTGTGGTAGCCGTCCCGAAAACCACTGCCTCGAAACTTGGAGACATATAGGGTGCGATCGCCCCCACTAAAGTTCAAATTGAGTACTCCATCACTCATGAACTGTAAATCATCGTCGGGGGCTTCGACGCTATGTTCTGAGGTAAACAGAACCGTGGTGCCTTGCTCTGTCAAAAATCGCAGAAACGACAGCACCTGCTTGCGAAACTGGAAGGTATCTGTAGCTAGATAGCGAAACTGCGTCATCGAGTCAATGAAAATTCGCTGCGGCTTCAGGGTTTCGACTTGCTCCACAATGCGATGGGTCGTCGGTTCGCGCTCTACTTCAGCAGGTGAGAAAATATCATAGGTCTGCACTTGAGCAAAAAATTCGGAAGTAGGGCTAAGGTCAAGAAAAGTAATGCCCTGAGTGTCAAACTTCAATCCTTCAGCCGTTCTTTGGAGTTGGGCAACCGTTTCTGCCAGCGTAATGAACAAAACGGGTTCGCTGTTCGCGGCTCCCGACGTTAAAAAATGCATTCCCAACGTTGTTTTGCCGGTGCCCGGTCCCCCTCGAACCAGGTAAGCACGACCAGGAACATAGCCGCCGAACAGAACTTCGTTGAGTCCCGAAATTCCTGTAGACAAACGATCGATAGACATCTGCAAGCCGCCTCCTCGCCTCCACTGACCCTACAAAACGGTGATGTAGCGTGTCCTTCCTACTGCGTCGGAGTTGACCGTCCGTTGAGAGCCAGAAAGTTCAGGCTTCATTGGGTTGAGACAGCTTTTCTGCGGAAGAATGAAGGCACTTATCGCAAGATAGAAATTTAAAGCTATGTCTTCCAAGCTTGAGAATACCATTAAGAAGCTGTTTCTAAAGATTGCTTAGTTCTCATGATCGGGGCTTTCAGAGCTACTCATGACTAGAACGGGCAGATTCACAGTTGGCTTTTGTAATTCCTAATTCTTCTAGTACAGCAGCAACTCGTAGAATTAGTGCTTCATTGTAAGGGGCGGCAATAATTTGTACTCCCAGTGGCAAGCGATTGGGATGATGGACTGGGACAGATAAGACAGGTAAGCCGATAAAGGATAAGGGTTGAGTGAATAATCCTAAATTAGGACGAACTAGCACTTCTTCTCCGGCAATTACCATCTTTTCTACTCCCAGTGGGGGCGCAACACAAGGCGTTGTGGGAGCAAGAATGATATCAACTGTCTCAAAAATTTCCCGAACCCGATCGCGATACCATTGCCTGAATCGTTGCGCTTGAATGTACCAGGTAGCCGGAATCATCGCACCTGCTAAAAAGCGATCGCGTGTTGCCGGGTCAAAATCTTGAGGACGCGATCGCAAATTGGCAAAATGTAGATTAGCTCCCTCTGAAGCTGTAATAATATACGCTGCCGCCCTAGCACGATGGGGTTCCGGTAGCCTCACTGATGCTGTAACATCCAATGCCTGAGCAACTTTCGCTACCGCGTTCATCACTTCGGGTTCTGCGCCTTTAGCAAAATAATCACCAGCAACGGCAATTCGTAACCCCTCAATCCCTTGTTTTAGTTGAGGTAAGCACAGTTCTGGGGGACGAGTGGTGCAAATTGGGTCACTACTATCTGCTCCCTGAAGAACATCAAAGCTAGTTGCAATATCCTGCACAGAACGCGCAAATGGCCCAATATGATCAAAGCTACCAGCAAATAAGAAAGCACCGGAACGCGATAAACGTCCATAGGTAGGCTTCAAGCCAAAAATTCCGCACAGGGATGCGGGAACTCGGATAGAACCATTAGTATCAGAACCTAATGTAAGAGGAACTAATCCCGCCGCCACTGCTGCGGCTGAACCGCCAGAGGAACCGCCAGCAACGCGAGTCAGATCGTGAGGATTGCGAGTAGAACCGTAATGGCTATTTTCAGTCACAAAGCCATAGGCGTATTCATCCATATTCAACGCCCCAACTAGCACTGCACCCGCTTGTTTTAGTCGAGTAACAGCCGTAGCATCTTGGGTAGCTGGCGGATTTTCGGCGTTAATTTTTGACCCTGCAAGGGTTGTTAAACCCGCAATATCGAATAAGTTTTTTACAGCAAAAGGAACGCCTGCGAGAGAACCAGGATTTTCACCTTGGGCAATTGCCTGATCGATTTTCTCTGCATCTGCCAATGCTGTCTCTGCTGTGACAGCCGTGAAACAATTAAAGGTTTCGTTATGAGTAGTGATTCGGTCTAGGGCAGCACTAACAGCAGCTTTAGCAGTAAGTTCACCCGATTTAATAGCTTTAGCAGTAGTAACGGCATCAGCGTTTTGTAAGTCCATTATTTCATGGTTCAAATACAGGGGCAGCTTCTATATCTTCAGGGAGGGGAAAGTCTGTTACCAAAGTAGCGATCGCACAAATGCTTGCAAAGTTTTTGATAACGTCAGGGCGATATTCTGGGTTAATTGGCAAGTCGAGTATTTCACTCATTTGCTCAATATAAGCAGCTAAATTAATGTCTTTCTTCATTAGGAATTGCTGGCTCTCCTTTGTGCCGTTTGAGGAATAACTTTGCTCAGAATAAAGTAGAGGACAACAGCAGCAATAATGCCATTAACAGGCTTAATCCCAGGGGAGAAATAAGCGATCGCTGAAGCAACAATATAGGCAATCACACCAGCCCAGTTAAACGCTGGTTGCCGTTCTTCTAAAGCAGGAAACTCACCTCTACGATATAACCAGTAATCAGCCATGATTACACCGCCAATTGGGGGAATAAAAGTACCCAGCAGGATGAGAAAATTAATGAATTTTTCACTGGTATAGATACCACCAAAAGCAAGAGCAAGAGCAATCGTCGCACCTCCCAAAACAAATGCCGTTCGCTTATTGCTGCGGAAGGCATGGGCACCTGCAACAGAGAACGCATAAATCGTGTTGTCCTGGGTACTCCACATATTCAAAAACAGGAGTATCAAGCCCCAGAACATTAATCCCTGCAACGCCATTACCTGCACCATATCTTCATTGCCATATGCCAAGGCGCAAAAAGCACCACCAAATACAACAAAGCCATTTGCTAGGAAGAAAGCGGCTAAGGTGCCGAGTGCAGCAGTGCGTCCAGAATTAGCAAAACGACTCCAATTTGTCGCTTGGGTTCCACCGGAAATAAAGGTGCCAACAATAATGGTGAGGGCAGCACCTATGGGCAGTTCTTTGGAAGGGACAACAGCTTGTAAGCCTTCTAAACCGCCAACTTTACCAAATGCGATCGCTAAACTCCAGCACATCAGAATAATAATTGCTGGAACAGCAAGGCGACTGTACCAATCCATTGCCCGATAGCCGATGTAAGCCGTGATGCAAAAGAAATAAGTAAAGAAGAGAATCGCTAGCCAGTTCCAAGACGTTGGCATACCCGCAAGCTTGTTGAGCAAATCTGCAATCAAACCTGAACCCCAGGCATACCAACCAATTTGCGTGAAGCCAAGAATAAAATCAACCCAGCGAGAACCAATACTGCCAAAACTGAAACGCGCCATTAAGACAGTAGAAAGACCACTTTTAGCAGCAATGTATCCCAGTGCAGCCGCGTAAGCACCCAAAATTGAGTTACCAATCAGGATTAAGCCAACCAAATCCCAAAAACGGAAAGCAGGACCAACTAACCCCCCAGCGAAAAACGTTCCTGAGTAAAGGGTAAACCCCAAAAGCATTAAAGCAACCGACCACAGGGGCTTTCGCGCCTCCGGGGGAACAGCACTTAAGGGGTAGTCCTCACTCGCTTGTGAGGCTGGGGATAATTCTTGTTCTGATGTTGTACTCATGAAGTCTTGTTATATCAATTTAGATGCAGATATTTTGAAGGCGATCGCGCTGACTGAACGGTATCGTAGTTAACTTTGCCCAATCAGTTGCAGGGATGTTAGTTGTCACCTGCAACGGACAACTGACTACTGACAAAAAGCGCCAACTTGATCTACAAAGCAATCAAACTATAACAATCCATGACAATCGCTGAAAGCAAAAGCTAAGATATGGGCGAAAATTGTCCCCTATCCTAAGGAAGACTTTGCTAAACCAGTCAGCACGTATACTTGGCATGAGCTTCCTACTGATTGGGGCGTTAATCTCTCCTCTATCTGCCCAAACCGTAGAAGAATCCTCTCCTCCCTCCCTCACAGGTTCCGCCGCTGACTTAACAATCCGTCCTCGCTTTGGAGTCGGCTACAGTACCTCTGGCGCAAGTTATGACGCCTTTACCTCCTTCGAGGGCTTTGTTCCCCTACTCCAAACTCCTGGTAGTACCCTCACCTTTTTAGAAGGACGACTGCTTCTAGACAACGATGCCAATCTTGGCGGTAACCTCCTTTTGGGACACAGAGTTTACAACCTAACCAGTAACCGTGTTCTTGGTGCTTATCTCGCCTATGACAATCGAAATACAGGTAGCAGCACCTTTAACCAAGTTAGTGCTGGATTTGAAAGTTTAGGGGAAATCTAGGACTTTCGAGGTAATGTCTACGTTCCGATTGGTGATACGCGCCGCTTGGTGGAAGAAACGGGTTTCGATACTGGACTGTTGGTTTCAGACGCTGGGTTCTCTGGAAATTTTTTGACGATTACAGGAAGCCGAGAGGGGCAAATTAACCGTCGCTTTGAAGCGGCAATGACAGGCGTTGATGTTGAGGGAGGTGCGCGGCTAGTTCGGATCGGGACAACGGGTGATATTCGGGGCTACGTCGGGGGATACTTCTATGATGCTCCCGGTAGTGATGAGATTTTGGGCTGGAAGGCACGCTTGGAGGTTCGCCCCACTGATTACTTCCGTTTTGGGTTGTCTTTGCAAGATGACGATACCTTTGGCACGAATGTCATTTTCAATGTAGCGGCTAATTTCCCTGGAACTCGTCCCAGAGGCAGCACACAAAACCAAGAAGTTCTGGCACGATTGGGAGAATCCGTTGCCCGTCAAAACAACATCATTGTGGATGAACAGGTTGAATTCGAGTCATTCAACGAGAACTTCACAACCTTGGTAACAAACCCCGCAACTGGACAGCCGTGGCAATTCCGACACGTCAACCCAAATGGCGGGGCAGGTGACGGTACGTTTGAAAATCCTGCTGGGACAATTGCAACGGCTGTGGGTGTCGCGCAAGCAGGTGATATTGTTTATGTGCAAGCTGGGACAAGTCCAGGTGGGTTTACTATTCCGGATGGCGTGCAACTGTGGTCAACTGGGCCAGAGCAACAGATTAACACGGTAGAACTGGGAACAGTTCAGTTGGCGGGTTCGGGTAGTGGAGTGCGAACGACGATTACAGATACTGTGACGCTGGGGAACAATACTATTCTTTCTGGGTTTGCGGTTACGGGTGTGACGGGTGCTGGAATTGTCGCAACGAACATCAGCAATGCTGAGATTCGAGACAGTACTATCACCAGTTCAAGCGAAGCAGGTATCTTCTTGGGAACAACGACGGGAACTGTTACGGTAACGAACAGTAGCATTACAGGTGAGGGAGTTGCCGCGATCGCAGGTACAAACATCAACAATGTTGCGATCGCAAATACCACCATTACAAGCCGCAACTCTACAACAAACGGTATCTCACTCGATACGGTTACTGGAACAGCCACATTTACAAACAGTCCGATTATCATCACTACCCCTACGGTTAATGGCATCTCCGTTGTTAATGCCACTGGTTCAATTAGTACGGATAGTGCAATTACTATTACCAACCCGGCGGCTATTGGCATCTCTGTCGCCAATATCACTGGTTCAATCAGCTTTACTGGGAACAATGAGAGTGAGATTACGAATGCGGGGAGTTTCGGTGTTTCACTAGCCAATTCTCCCGGTGCGATCGCACTCTCTGGTTTTCAAATTAGCGATTCTGGCGATAGCGGGATTTCCGGTGAGAACCTGAGTAATCTGACGCTTAGCAACAATACGATCACAACTGCCCGTAATGAAGGGATTGCACTGAGTAACACGGCTGGAACAGTTGCGATCGACAACAACACCATTACCGATACCATTGGTGTTAATGCTGCTCTACTTCCCTCTGGACAAGGCATCTCCCTGCAAAATGTTACTGGCACCGTTGCGATTACCAATAACACTGTCAGTGGTACAACCGGTTTTATTCCTGGTGGTTTGCTTCCTTTGCCTCCGAGTGGACAAGGAATTAGTTTATTAAATACTGCTGGAGATGTTGAACTAACAATTTCGGGAAATCGAGCAGAGAATAACTTTGAAGATGCGATCGCGATCGGGCTAACTGGAACTGCCCAAGGAGATCTAACCATTACCAATAACATCATTACTAGTAATGGTACAACTCCCGGTACTCCAATCCGTGGCGATGGCATTTTTGTCAACCTCGATAACGCTGCTGAAGCTGACTTAACAATTTCAGATAATCAGATTACAAACAACAATGATGACGGAATTGATATCCGTATGGCTCCTGTTGTGCCTCCTTTTTTCCCTGTAAGTGGTCGTACTCCTGTCTTGAGAGCAACAATTAGCAATAACACTATCGAGGGGCAGACTAATGGCTCAGGAATCAATATCATCATTGATGATAATGCTCGCTTCGATACCAGTATTCGGCTGAACAGCTTGACCAATAACTCAGCCACACTTCCCGGTTTGAATGCAGTAACGCAAAGTACTGCTAACCTCTGCTTGGGGCTGAACGGTAACATCAGTACCACTGGCTTCCAACTAACGCAAACAGCCGGAACATTACGATTGGAAGATACTCAGCAACCAAATAATGGTACGGTCACACAGACAGGAACAATTACCAACGTACCAGCCGGGACTTGTAATGAGCCGTAATGCTTTCATGAGATGGTAGTTACAGAAACCTCAAGACTGCTTCTGAGATATTTTACCTGGGACGACTTGAACGACATGGCAACCATTTATGCCGACCCTGTTGGGATGGCGTTCAGGGGGAGTCCTCGAACATTTGAAGAGACGCAGCAGTTATTCAAGTGGATATTTGATAACGACTCCCAAGTTGGCTTTGAGATGTGGGCAATTATTCACAAAGCTGACAATCGGTTGATTGGTAGTTGTGGGTTGATTCCGCAGGAGGTAGAAGGACAGCCGGAAACTGAAATGGGCTACGTCCTTGCCAAAGAGTATTGGGGGCAAGGACTAGCAACGGAAGCCGCCTTTGCGGTTCGGGATTATGGCTTTGAGCAACTAGGATGCGATCGCATTGTTGCGCTGATTAACCCTAAAAACATCGCCTCTCAGAACGTTGCACGGAAAATCGGCTTAATCTACGAAAAGGACATAACCCATTTGGAAAAGATTGTTCGCCTCTACGTCATCCACAAATCTTCCTTACCGAGCTGACAAAATATTAAATTCAAACAAAACTAGACCATTTCAAATTCTATTTGATGACTTTCTAGAAAACTGTGAGTGAAATGGTCAACGACATTCGTATCACTTAGTTCTAGATTATAGAAATCTACAAATTCATGCTCAAAATAAGGCCCAGCGTGCCAAGTTCCTATCTCTAGTTTAATAAAACAATTCCCTGGAATTCGGAAAGCAGCAATGTCCTCTAAGGCTGGTTGTTCAGTCTCATTGTTAGGTGGTGCAACAGCAATTAACCAGTCTTTCCCTTCCAAAGAGCCTAAACATTGAGTGCATTGGACATGACGAGTGATTTTATTAAACTTGCGACCTTTTTTATAGAGTCGCATGATGTAAAACCGAGGTGTTCCGTTCTGGAGATTTAACTGAGCATCTTCTGCATCAAAGAATTTGCCATCTTTACTAGCCGAAATGACTTGCCCATAAGGACGAAAGTTTTCTGGTGTTATCCACTCAGTTTGCAGTTGTTGAATTGCCTTTGCTGTACTCATCAGTTGCTCCCTAATCCCCTCGTATAGCTTAGACTAGACTGCTGTTGACTAATCGCTTTTGCCCCTCATAATTCTAGTTGAGGCAATTGAGCGATCGCGCTTATGACCAAAGGTCAATCCGTCTGCCAAACCAATGAAGTCCACAGCAAGCTCAATATCGAGGATGGTATCAGTGCCTTCACGGCTATCCCGAAGGAATTGCTCCTACATACTGACAATCGAATCTACCGATACAACTACATCTGGAAACGCTAAAGGGTAAATCGTTCCTCCAGTTAGTGTGGATTTTGAAGCATATTCCCCATGTTGTGGGTCTCGAAATACTACAAGCTGTCTCCTCTTGAGGTTGACCACCCAGTATTCTGGAATGTTGTCTTCAGCATAGATTTTACTTTTTATCTGCAAATCCTTGTCTAAGCTGGAATTTGAATATTCAATTAGCCAAAAAATATTTTTAGGATAAGGGTGATGCTCAAGGTATTCACGCCCTAAGCGTTGCACAATGGCGAGATCAGGTTCCGGTTCAGAATCGTTAGAAAGGGTAATCGGCTTGCTCTGGCGAATCATGGCCCGATCGCCCAATAATCGAGTCAGATATTCCCCTGCTTCACTGCTGAAATAGGCGTGGGGTTCCCCTTCCGGTGACATCTCTACAATTTCTCCCTTCAGTAGCTCCACACGCCGATCATCTAATATACCCGCTGCAATCATACGGTGATACTCGTCTACCGTCCATTTGGCTATTGTTACGGTCATAGCATCGCTTTTTTCCAACTTTCTTATTTGAGATCGTAACCCAACCTAAATGACTCGCCTGTCTGGCACAAAGGCTTAATCTTGGCAGTGGTTGCGATCGCTCATAAACTACAAACATAAGGATGCTGAAGCAGGAAGCGATCGCTAAAGCTGCCGTTACAGATTCGACTTCGACCGCTGCCTCTAGAGAGCTAAAACCGTTAAAATACAGTCATCAAGTCCCTTGGGTAGTCGTCATGGTAGAGTACAACTCGTTGCAATACCTGCCCACAGAAGAAGATCTGCCTGAAACTGACAATACCCCTGTGGATAATGAGCTGCAAATCCTCATTCCTAATCTGCTACGAGCAATCCTGGCTCTTTTGTGGGCTTCCCGAATGGACTGGTTTTTGGGAGTTAACTTAGGAATTTACTATAACCCTGAAAAACCAGCGATCGCACCAGATGGTTTCTTGAGTTTGGGAGTTCCAAGGCGCAGGAGTGCGAAGGGGCGATTGAGTTATGTCGTCTGGCAAGAAAACAACGTTGTACCTCAGTGGGTTTTGGAAGTTGTCTCTAAAACGCCTGGTGGTGAATACGACGACAAGATGACCAAGTATGCAGAGATGGGGGTACTTTATTACACCATCTATAATTCCGACTACTGGAAACGGGACAAGCATGAGCCGTTTGAGGTTTATCGCCTAGAGAGGGGAGCCTACGTGCGGCAGAGGGGAAATCCCGTGTGGATGCCGGAAGTTGGGCTGGGGATTGGGTATGAGCAGGGGACTCATGAGGGTTGGAGTCGTGAATGGTTGTACTGGTATGACGAGCAAGGTAACCGTTTTCCTGCTCCAGAGAATGTAATTCAGCAAGAGCGGTTAAGGGCTGAGCGAGCAGAGCAGCAACTTGCAGACTTGATTGCTAAATTGCAGGAGCGGGGGATTGACCCTGATAATCTTTGATCGATTTAGCGTGAGCGCATCTCCTCATTGTGTCCTGCTTTTCTCTAAATCTTGTTCGCTTCGATAATGCAATAGACAAGCTGTACTCAAAGCTTCTTGCAATCTGTGTACAGTACCTCAATCTTGAAGCTTTGAGTTAGATTAAAAGGCACGAAAGCAGGAATACTGGGTCATATGTTGACAACGCTCATCATAATAGCAGCATCAGCAACACTGATTTGTGTATATGTACAGGCGGAGATTGAACGAACTAGACTTAGAAAACGTTTACGTAAGTATGATAACCTCTTTTCCAAAGAAGAGTTTGAAAGACAACTAGATTCAAATATTAATCTTAAAGAAAGTAAGCTCAATAAACTTATAAGAGAACAAGAACAGCTATCTGCTCAAATAGAAAATCTTAAACAAAAACTAGATGAAGTAGAGGAAGAAGAGTACGTTCAAAGCTTTGGTTTTTACAAATCCAAGTATGACTTTGGCAGCTCTGAGAGATACAAGTTAAGGCTTGAACAAATAAAAGCTAAACAAAGTGCAATGATTAAAAATGATATGGCTGCTATCTGCCATGTGAAATGGGAGGTGGAAGGCAGCGCCAAAAAAGGAAAAAAAATGACAAATGAATTTATAAAGCTTGTCTTGAGGGCATTTAATGGTGAATGTGATGCTGCAATCGCAAAGGTTAAATATAATAATGCTAAAAGTTTAGAAAACAGAATAATTAAAGCTTTTGAACAAATAAATAAATTATCAGAAACAAATCGTACTGAAATTACTCGCAACTATCTTAATCTCAAACTAGAAGAACTGTATCTTACTCATGAGTTTCAGGAGAAGAAGCATGATGAGCTTGAAGAACAGCGAAGAATTCGAGAACAAATGCGTGAGGAAGAGAAAGCGCGTAGAGAGATAGAAAAAGCGAGAAAAGAGGCTGAACAAGAAGTAAACCGCCGTGAACAGGCTCTAGAACAAGCTCGTCGAGAGATTGAGCAGGCTGTAGGTAGACAGAGAGAACAACTAGAACTTAAAATCCAACAGCTAAATCAACAACTTGAAGAGGCTCGTACTAATGAACAGAGAGTTATATCTCGCGCTCAGATGAGTAAATCAGGGTATGTCTACATTATTTCAAATATTGGTTCTTTTGGAGAAAATATCTATAAGATTGGGAGGACACGACGGCAACCGGAGGAACGTGTTAGAGAGCTAAGTGGGGCATCAGTTCCATTTCCATTTGATATTCATGCAAGAATTTTCTGTGAAGATGTACCAGAAATGGAGAATCTTTTGCACCAATATTTTCGTGACCGAAGTGTCAATAAAGTCAATGAACGGAAAGAATTTTTTAGAGTTTCATTAGATGAAATTGCTCTAGTGGTAAAAAACATTGCACTGGAGACTAAGATTGTAAAAGAGACAGAAATTCAATTTACAAAGATTGCTGAGGCAGAACAGTATCGTAAAACGCTAGCTATAGAACGGGGTGAAACTCAGCCTTCATGCTCAACTTATATACCCTCTTGGGATGAAGACGAAGGAGAGGGCGAGGAAGATGAATAGAGTGACAAAGGCTATGGAGTTCAGGCAAGGGGACATACGACACGAAAACCAATGCGATTGAGTCTATCTTCTGAATCCCAGTTGTAACGAAACGCTGAACGACAATCTCTCGGATCGTTGTACCAGGAGCCACCCCGCAATACCCGCAAGTTATTCTTACTCCCAGTTAGCCATCCGCTCCCATTAGTAGGTGCATCGTCGTAGTTTTGGTGCCACTGGTCTAAGCACCACTCCCAAACGTTGCCATGCATATCAAACAATCCAAAAGTATTGGCAAATGGAAAATATCCCACTGGGCTTGTTTGCTTGCGATAGGTTCCTTTGGGACTAGACCTATACCTGTAGTTACAGTCGTAGTTTGATAGTTTGGGGGTAATAGTTTCTCCAAAATGAAAAGGAGTTATAGTTCCAGCACGACAAGCATATTCCCACTCTGCCTCAGTTGATAGTCGATACTCATGCCCTATTTTCTTGGACAAGCGGGCGCAGAACTCAACAGCATCATGCCACGAAACTTGTTCAACGGGTCGATCTGTACCTTTAAAGTGTGATGGAGCTAGTTCAAGGTCTTGATGAACTTTAGGGAAAGAAGCAACGACTGTCCACTGTGCTTGGGTAATAGGATACTTGCCCATTAAGAAAGATTGGACTTTTACTGAGTGCTGAGGTTCTTCGTTGTTGAGCCGCCCTGCTTCAGTTTCTGGTGAACCCATCAGAAATGTACCGTTTGGTATCAAGACCATTTCTAATACAATTCCATCGCCAAGAGCTTCAATGCGATGTTCCGAAGTTTGGTGATAACGCTCTACTTCTTGTCCCCGTTCATCTACTGATATCACCTCAAATTCAAAGATGTGGGTAGTAGAAGGCAAAGGGTTAGCCCTAGAAAATTGAATCCTTTGGGTATTAGAGATTAATGGAGTAGTAGTAGGATGAGCTAAAATCTCTTCCGGGTTTAAGTCCAAGGCTTTGCAGATAGCAACAAAGGTATTATTGTTAATTAGCTCTTGCCTTAAAAATCGAGAGATAGTTGTTCGGGATAGATAACAATGTTCAGCAAGTACTTTTTGACTCCAACCTTTCCGTTGTAAAGTAAATTTCACATATTTTACTCCTTTTAAAGATGCACGTACTTGTCTACATTTATCATTGTTTATAGTATGTGTTGCTGAAACTAAGGGGTTTACACTGCGCTTTTCTAAACTAGATTTGGCTGTTAGTTTGTCCGATGGCGTTGCTGAAAGTTTTGGGAGTTCCGAAACTGATGATTTCAATCCTGATGTATCGGTGCTAACTGGATGTTGAGGAAAAGAATGTGGTTGTCCTATCTTTTTCAGAGCAATTCTTTCGATTGCCTCGATCGCATCTCTGTCAATCCTAGAGACAGCTAGTACTCTAAGCCATAGTTGCTTTGCCAAATCGAAATCACCTCTATTTTCCGCAATAGATGCCTGAAATTTGAGTGGTTCAGTATCTTTAAGAGTAGCTCGCTGATTGAGCAAGATAAAGTGCATTTTGTAAGGAGGTTCAGCCATGAGGTAGGGAGTTTGTGGGGGCTTCCCATACCGCCGATTGATTTCGGGGACGCGATGGCGCAGATGTTGGTATAGCCTTTCAACGGTGGCACAGTTAGCTTCACCCTGAAGCCGCAAACCTTCTAGCAAGGCGTAGGTAAATGAACCTTGCTGAAATTTCTCATCCTCAATTTCGTAAGATTTTTCGTTAGCACTACAAGAAAAAACGGTGATGACGCCGGGGTGTTCTTCATCCCCTACTCCACGTCCATCTTTTTGTCCTTGGTTGCGGCAAGCATCGAGAATCAGGACTACATTGTCTGCCCCGCTACGACGCAAGCGATCCGTCACATAATTGATGGAAATAGCTGTATGTTCTACATCTTCTGGATCGGCATCACAAGGCATTAAATAATCGCGGTCGGCATAACGCAAACCATGACCACTAAAGAAAAACCAGAAATTGTCTCCTGGTGCCATTAACCGCTCTTCAAACTGTGCTCGAAGAAATCGCCGCAGATTACCAAATGTTGGTTGCGTGGGGATAGGTTTACCAGAGTATGGAATAATCTCTGGTGAGTCGTCTGAGAAAAAGAAGACTTCCTCAAATCCTGCTTCATTGAGGAAAAAATGTCGCACTAACTCTGCATCACGCTTAGCATAGTTTAAGTCTTGCAGATTGTAGTATTGGTTAATGCCAATCGTGAGCGCCCAGTTTTTGCCCATTAACCTCTAAAAGTTGCAACAGAATTGAAGACTTGACTCATGGACGAGTAAATTTCAGGGTAATCCCACCCTTATTTGCTACTTTCCCCCCAGTTCCCACCAAGCTGACCTGACCTTCAGCGTTGATTTCCACTGAGAGTTGAACTTCATTCAGTTTCATCCCACTCTGCTGCTCAGCTTGGTCAAATAGCTCTCCCACCACTTTCAGTAATCCACTCATTTGAGCTTTCAAGGCTACTGCATCGATTGGCACACGCTTAGTCACAACAGTCGTCACCTTTTCAGAGACTTTACCTCTCAAGCTACCGCCGATATCGACGCTCTCTTTGGCTCCACTAACACTGGTAGATTCAGAGATTTCCTCAGCTACAATCCAAATGGTTGATTCCTCAGACATATTGACTCTAACGACGTATTGAGATTAATTTGGCAACCCTTCCAGCCTAGCTTACTGAACTATCCAATCTATGTGTTTGGGTGCGATTGCTCCCTTAAAAACGTGAGGACGAATAGACAATCGCTCACTGGGTTGCAAGTCCTTCTGCCGCAGATAAGTTTTGCCTCGGAGCAGGGGCACCTCGTAACATACCTTCTGTACTGAGATCCTCATCTATCTCCTCCCAGTGAATGCCGTAATCCCCACCGCTTACTTTCCACTGCGATCGCTGTTCAGGTGTAGCGTTAAACAATCTTGGATACCAAACCAGAGGCACGGTATGAAACCTGCGTAGGCAGGTTTTGTTTGTATAGCTGCGGTTTCAACCGCCAAGCCAATCTTAAGCTGTGCGCCCCTACTATATGTGGTAACAGTGCGTAAGTCCTGTCAAGATTACATAGCTATTGCTCAAGAGTGACTTCGCTGTCTTTTCTTCTCGAAATACTGCTGATGCTCTTCGGTAGCCAAGTAGTATTCCTTTGCTGGCTTAATCTCTGTCACAATGTCTTTGTCAAACCGACCAGACATTTGGAGCTTCTCCTTCGAGCGTTTTGCCACCTCCTCCTGTTGAGGATTGTGGAAAAATATCACTGATCGATATTGTTCCCCTCTATCTGCACCTTGCCGATTGAGCGACGTGGGGTCGTGGATGTTCCAAAACACATCGAGAAGCTCTTCATAGCTTACCTTTGACGGGTCATACTCAACCTGTGCGACTTCCGCATGACCCGTTATCCTCGACAAGACATCGAGATACGAAGGGTTGGGAAAATGCCCTCCCATGTACCCAACAGAAGTCGATGTTACTCCTTTGACTTTCTGAAATGCTGCCTCCACACCCCAAAAACAACCAGCTCCAAACGTCGCCAATTCCATTAGTGTTATTTACTCCATTTAAAAGCAGTTTTATAGTATTAAGTTCTCTAAAGATAGTAACGTGCTGGCGGTGAGGCTTACAGAATCGAGTTCGGCAACCTGTTCTTCTAATTTGAAACTCTTGTGGGATGGGCATCTTGCCCGTCTATTAAATGCAATTTAAATGCCGATCAGCTTCCTTCTTGCACTTAGTGCCATCCACAAATAGAAGCGATCGCTTCAGAAGAGATAGAATCAAGAACTTGTTTGAGACTTTTTCTTAATTCATCGAACGATCTGCTGGTACAGTTTAATACTGTTTCACTAGAACAGTTAACTGATTTAACAACTGTTCTAGTAAAAGTTTAAAAGACTGTACCTTTTCAGATTAGTAGCTTTTAGATGACAGTAGGAATACGGGTTGAGTGAGCTTGCCAACTAAGAGTCTGAGCTAGTCGGCAAGAATCTATCTAATTTATTCATAGTTATCATTCAACCTATGATTAGGTTCTTAAGAGGAGAACCAATACATTAAAGACATCAGCTAAGAAATACTACCTAAAACAAAGAGAGGTTGGGACTCATGCGTTTAGTTATGAGTAATACTTTAGTGAAGATTTTTTCCCTATCAACACTATTAAGTTATTTCGGTTCTGGCTCAAACCGATTTGGAGTTTTAACAAATCTGTTTAAGAGCAATCTAGAGCTTTTAGTACCCTGCCAGTTTACCCTTGAAAAAAGCGAGGTGTTCCGGATTCCCTCAGCCTGCAAAGAGCTACATATTTTGGCTGGCACTGCTTGGATTACCGTTGCCGGAAGAGACGTTGTTTTAACTACTGGAGAAAAAGTGTCGCTTGAAACTAATAAAGATCGTGCAATTTTGTCAGCCTTAGGTAACAAATCAGTGAGTGTAGAAGTTCTTCTAAGTACTCATTCCTCAGGCTGAATTGTTCCTGGAAATTGACTTTCCTTAGATATTAAGAAAGAAGCAAGGTATTTTGCAAATTATCAATATAAATTGCCTCTTCGTTTGTGTAGTAGTAATGATAAAATCAGGCTCGACATCCAGGCAGCAATTCACAAAGGCTACTCACAGAAATATCATGAAAGTTTTTCTAGAAACACAAAGATTAATTCTACGTCAGTTTACTGAAGATGATGCTGACCACTTATTTGAGTTAGATAGCGATCGCGAAGTCATTCGCTTCACCAATATAGGACTTATTAATGGAGGAGACCCTATAGATACAGACTATGAAGCTATTAAAAGCAAAATCTTGCCTAAATTTATTAATTACTATGAAAACTATGAGGGGTATGGATTTTGGGCAGTCATTGAAAAGTCGAGTAATGAGTTTATCGGTTGGTTCCATCTCAGACCAGCATTAGACAACATTACAGTGAACGTTAATAACGAGAATGAAATTGAGCTGGGATATCGTTTGCGAAAAGTTGCCTGGGGTAAAGGCTATGCAACAGAAGGTTCCCGCTCATTAATAGTCAAAGGCTTTTGTGAGTTAGATACTCAACGAATAGTATCCACGGCTTTAGTAGCTAATACTGCCTCCATCCGTGTTATGGAAAAAGCAGGATTGAAATTTGAGCAGACGTTTATTCATCAGGCAACAAATCAAGAGGCGGTCAAGTATGCCTTAAACAAAGATGAGTTTGAGCCTGAAAAATATATCGCAATAACTTAATTTCTGTGCCAAAGTAGGAGATTGTCTATAGAGCCTAATTGTGGAGAAATTCCTTTAGTGAAATTTTCAACGTAGAAAGGCTCCATAAACTAATAATAATCTCCTTCCACTGAATTAAACCAGTAGAAGGAGATACAGGCGCGATCGCACTTGCCTATTACTTCAAGGTCATTCTAATTGATCGCTCTTTAGCGCAATCACATGCAGGTTACAAGCCAACTCTGCCATCTCATTCGGTGCTGACGAACTAGTGCAAAGACAACTGTGTAGCTGCTTCGCTTAGCCATCAACTCGCAGAAACCATCAAACTGTTAGGTTTTCCTAAATCACCCTCTAAGATAACACCTCGTTTGTTGGCTTGAAGATGACGCAGCAGTTTATAAACCGCTTCAACTTGGTCGGATGCCCCAGCTTTTTGTGCTAAGTCAGAAAGAGCGATCGCACTATTTTCATCCTCTAGTACCTGCATCACCCGTTTCTGTAAATCCAGAATAGCCGCTGCCGCTTTCTTCCCAGCTTCAACTCCAGGCTGATGGTAAGCGTTGACATTAACCAGGAAACCATAAATCCCTACAGCACGTTCATAGAGGGCAATCAAAGCACCAACGGTTCGAGGTGTCACACGAGGAATGGTAACGGTGATTGAATCTCGGTGATTTTCGTACAGCGCTTGTCGAGTTCCTTGCAACAAACCTGATAGGTAGTCGCCTGAAGTTACTCCGGCTTCGACTTCTGGGGAGGTTCCCTGGCGATCTTCTAGGACTTCAATGAACGTTAAGAAGAAATTAGGGACACCTTCGCGTAGTTGTTGGACATAGGCGTGTTGGTCGGTTGAGCCTTTGTTGCCGTAGACAGCAATGCCCTGGTAAACGGTATTGCCCTCTAAGTCTTTCTCCTTACCCAGAGATTCCATCACTAGCTGTTGCAAGTAGCGCGAAAAGAGCAACAAACTGTCTTTGTAGGGCAACACCACCATATCCTTCTCTCCCTTGCCATTGCCAGCGAAGTACCAAGAAAGGGCTAGCATTGCGGCTGGGTTTTGTTTAATCTGGGGTACGCGAGTAACAGCATCCATCTCTTTTGCCCCAGCAAGGATTTCGCGGATGTTAATCCCCTGCAACGCAGCAGGGACAAGTCCCACGGCTGACATTTCTGAGGTACGTCCTCCTACCCAGTCGTACATGGGAAATCTTGCTAGCCAACCTTCGGACTGAGCGAGTTTATCTAGGTTACTGTCCTTGCCAGTAATTGCAACCGCGTGGGGAGCAAAGTCAATATTTACTGATTCGTAGGCTTTTTTTACTTCAATCATGCCGTTACGAGTTTCTGGTGTCCCTCCTGATTTAGAGATGACGAGTACCAGAGTGCTAGCAAGTTTGTCTTGCAGCTTGGTGAGAACGCGATCGATCCCATCCGGGTCGGTATTGTCAATGAAGTGAATCGTTAAAGGGGGTGAGAGTGGGACAATCGCCTCCGAAACGAACTCCGGCCCAAGGGCAGAACCACCAATCCCGATGGAAATAACATCGGTGAATTTGGATGTTCCAGGGGGATGGATTCCTCCCGTATGGACTTTTTCGGTGAAGGCTTCTATCTGTTCTAGGGTATTGATGATTTCTTGTTGAAGTTCAGGCGTTGGCGCTAAGTCGGGATCGCGTAGCCAGTAGTGCCCCACCATACGGTTTTCATCAGGATTTGCGATCGCGCCTTTTTCTAGGGCATCCATATCCTTAAACGCCTTTTCAAACTTCGGTTGCATTGCCTCGACAAAGGCATCATCAAACCGCATACGGCTAACATCGAGGTAAAATTCCAATCCTTCGTGATAATAAAGCCAGTCTTGGTAACGTTGCCAAAGTGCAGCAGCATCCATATGTAGCTCTCAAACGTTTGCTTTCACCAATCACAAGTTTAAGAGGTTGGTTGTGAGTTGTTCACGGTTTTTTAGTAATGACTTTAGATATAGGGTTTGGGTAAAACTCGCAGAAACTTAACAATTTGACCTGTCACTTCGATACCGACCATATAGTTATCTACGTTAAATCGGTAAAAGATCGTATTTGAGCTAATCCGTTTCAACCCTGGCAGGTCTTGAATCTGGTTTAGCACTAGAAACTCATCAAAGACGACTTGACAGACCTGCTGGTATGCCGCTGACTCCAAGTTCCTAAGATCTCGCAAAAAGGATTGAGCATAGCGCACTTCTATCCTCACAAGGCGGACTTTGACTCCAAACTACAAATTTTTGTCCACAATGCTCATTCACACCTCATCCGATAATCTTAAGGAAACCACAGCATTCGCAACGCCTCTTCACGAGTGAGTAAATCCCCAGGTCTAACATTTCGCCGTGCATCGTGCATAGCTCCGAGCATATACAAGTCATAGTAGAGCGGTTGTAGAACTGTCCAGGCATCTTCCAAGCTCTCATCCGGGAGTTGCTCAATCAAGTCAGGAAGCTGTTCAGTTAAACGCTGCAATCGACTTCTAAGCAAATTCATAGTGAACAACCCTTAAGATTAGCGCAGTGAGTCGTCGCGTCGCCCAGTTTCAAGCGATCGCGAATACTCTTCCCCTACTTCTATTTCCCAATCCCCAACAGATTGCTAGCCCCAATCAGGCTCCCCGATTAGCATTGACTTGCCACGCGATCGCTTAGGCAAGACAATGGTTAATTATCTAGTTTTTCGGGCAATTTTTGCAGCAACCGTTGCATTAATTAGCCTGGGCTTAAACATCTCTCGGATTGAGTCGCATCAATTCCCACGTTGCGTAGGTTCCAATCGGACTCCAAATCACATAAGGTAAAAGCAACACAGATGCCCAAATTGAGACAGATAGGACAACTAAGGCAAGGATAATTCCTAAAGCCGCACCTATTCCACCAACAATCGTACCAACCTTGAGGCTCCGGAGCCTGAGCGACAGGGGTTGATAGGCGATAGTAACCACTTCTAGCAGGAGATACAAGCCCATCAGTATCCAGGTTCTTGTGCTACCTGGGTCACTCTCCCAAACAATATAAGCTGACCAAGCACCGCAAATAAAAACAACAGTCCAGATTAAGGGAATTATTGGCACAAAAATATTCAGCCATCTTGGGCGTCGTAGGCGCTTGAACCACTTGATATCGTTGGGTGTAATCAATGCACCACCCAGCGACACCACAAACGTTACAGCCGCAATCACCATCCAGGACTTAATCATTGCTTTGTCCTACCAAAATCCCCTATTGCTGCCCCTGTTGAGTCAGGCTAAGCAGTATGAAGTGATTGTCCCTAGTTCAAGAGGTTGATGCAATCCGCCCTTGGTCTGAATCAAGATGCTAGGAGAAAAAGTCTCAAGGTTCATCTCCATACCTTCCCAACTCCCCCAATTTCTCTAACGACAATAAATTAGCCCTGCCCATCACCCCATTCCCTCATCCTCCTTTTGCCTACAGACATGACCTGACACCTTAGATTGAGGTGGAACATCCAGGGCTGGGTTGCAATCAAAAAAGCCAACTGGTTTCAAAATGAAGCCTGTGTAGGCAGTTGGCATGACTGGCCAATCTTCTGGGCGAGGAATATGGTGGTGACCGAATGTATACCAAACCACAATATTCGTATTTTCAATTGAGCGGTTTGCTCGTGTCCAGGTGGGCAACCCTTCCCCGCCAGGGTGCTGATTGGGATAGTCACCGGCGGCAAAGCGTTCTTCTGGATGGTAAGGTGTGACCCAGAGGTGTTTGGTCATGAATCCAGCGCGTTTGAGGATGTAGGAGTCGGGGTGAGCGAAGGGTAGAATATTCTCACCGGGTATGAGCTTGTAGCCAACAGGCTGACCAAGGCGATTGTGGATATTGGGGTTAACGACTTTCCAGTAACGTCCTGCGAGGGGGTCAATAATCCGTTGTGCTTCCAACTCAGTTTTGAGGAGGGTGGATTGCGCGAAAAATGCATTACCGTAGGGATTTGCCTCACCCATGGGTTCAGCATGACTATTGACTTCGTAGATGGAGTTATTTTGTCCATCGATTTGCATATCCAAACGGATGTTGAAGAAGTGCTGGTGATTTAGGGCGTTTAACTCTGGGGCAACGAGTGTACCGTACTTAGGCATATCAGCTAGCGCCCCGCACAAGAGGATTCCTGTTAATTTCACCTCATACTGAATCGTGCCGTCCTGGTAGAAGTACCAGAAAAAGCCGTATTCATAGTTATCCACTGTGGCAATGAAGGAAACAACGAGGCGACGACTTCGCCGAACTTCTACCTGTTCGGTTCGCCAATCCGTGTGCTTCCAGAGAATGCCGTAGTCTTCTTCGTGCAGACAAATGGCATTTTCAATAATCGCCACCTCGCCTCGGCTATCTGTCAGGACAGCATCAAAGTAGTAGATTTCCCCCAAGCAGTCGCAACCAAGTTTCAGGGAATTCGTCAGCATCCCGACACCATGTTCGCCAACATCGAAGGCATTTTTCCGAAAATGCTGGGGTCGAGGGTCACCATAGGGTACGACCATTTCGGCTAAGGAAGCGCGGTAAATAATTGGGCGCAACTGTCCTTGGTCTTCGTAACCAATCGTATAGAGGACAACACCCTCACGCGGCGTAAAGCCGATACGGAACTGCCACTTTTGCCACCGAACAAAGTGCCCTTGTACTTCAAAGCTAGGTCCAGAGGGTTGTGTAATCTCTAACGGTTTGATGACGTTGCGGAACTGGGGTATAAACTCACTGGCATAGTCTCCCGCTTCTGGAGGGATGGGGACAACTCCGTAGTCTTCAATTCTGAGGACTTCCATTTTGTTGAGGTCTACAACTGGCACTACCCCATCAATGGGTCGAGCATAGCCGTTACTGTTGGGGGTGGAACGTAGCCAGCATAACGCTCGTGACAAACGGACTCCCTCTTCCTCCTCAAAGCCAAAGTTACCCACTGCCCAAGGGTCTACCATGACTAAATCTAGATTTGTGATTCCCCTCTGCTTGAGAACTGCCTGAAAGTCTGGGTTCGCTTTGACTGCTGCCTCACATTCGGCAAGTTCATCAGCCATGATGTTGGGCTGAACTCCGGGCATAGCTTGCCATGAAGTTACAGTACCTTGGTTGAGAGAGACAACGGCTTCGTATGTAGTGCCAGTGGCATTGTCCAGCAGAATGAGGAATGCCTCTCGCTCAATGGGGTCACCTTCTTGAAAATTGAGAACGACTTCTTTGGCGGGTTCGTTCAGGACAACGGTAGGAAAACGAAAGTAGGAACCCACAGGGTGAGAGGCACGGACGATAGCGACAGCGGCTGTGATTTCTTCGACACTTAGAGGTTCGAGGGGATGAAGAATCGGTTGGGTAGAACTCGGCTTGCACGATTGGGAAATTGTCATAGTCGGTGACTCAAACAGATAGCGCACTTCTCGTTGTGAAGGATATCAGCTCACCTTGGGTGATTGTGTTTTCATTCACACTCATTGCTGGGTCAGTAGACTCGTGTGAGCTACTGTATCTATCGATTTGGGTACGGTTTCCAACTCCAAATTCATACTTGGGGTTTGTCGGGAACCTTTGGTGTCACTAGGCAGTCTCTAGGATTTATAGCAGTAGCCACGAATGTTAGGACATTAACTGGAGAAGAGCGTTCCTTAGCTAGAGGCGATTTGACCAAAAGCTGACCGCCCAAAGCTGACTGCTGATTGCTATATGTACCCTAACAGGGTTTTGAGCAACTAGCTTGAACTAGCTGGAGCAAGGCGATCGCTTCTTGTGCTTTGCTCAAGTTCTGGCTTTGTTATCTTAGTGAAACATTAATAAATATTCACTATTAATCTAGAGTTTTTTCACTAGTAAAGAAAATTTCTATTGAAATCCAAAGTAAATTTTATTTGACAGCTACAGCCACCACTGCAATAAATAGCCAAAGCAATCTCAGAGGGTTGAGATTTAATAAAGTAAACTTTACAATACTAGAAAGATATCTCTATACTCTATGTTGAGTCACCAACGGCTTTAGAGTACGGGAACTATATCTAATGGCTAAATTTGAGCATAAGTGTTGAATAAAAGCTAAGTTTCTAATGCGATCGAGTCTTTGATGCTTGCTCTTATCCTTCAAGAGTATGAGGTATTACGTAAGTCCCAAAGCTAAATTTGGATATAACGTCTAATCAAAATTCTCCTGCTATTTAGTTTGGGAATAATGCAGTCTAACGGTAGAGGATTACTGAATTGTTTTACCACTATGTCTAGAAATTCCCTGCCAACAAGTTATCCGTCGCCCTCACCCCTAGCGACAAAACCAACTACTCCTCCTAAGCGGAAGTCGAGAGGATTTCAGCAGAGTTTTAGACGAAGCTTGCAGTACTGGTACTGGCGCTTAGTTCGTTTGCAAGGACGACCAGAAAAGCTTGCACGGGGCTTAGCCTGTGGCGTATTTGCTGGAGTGTTTCCCTTCTTCGGACTTCAGACAGTAATCGGCGTTTTGTTAGCCATTCTCTTTCGGGGAAATAAAATCCTAGCTGCTGCTGGGACTTGGATTAGTAATCCTTTGACTTCTGTCCCAATTTATGCATTCAACTTCCACATAGGGCAATTGCTGCTAAACGACAACAGTTTGACTGATATCAGTTTGCAGTCTTGGCAGGAAGTGAAGGAGTTAGGCTCAGAGATTATTTTGCCACTGTTTGTCGGCTGCATGGCGGTGGGAGTAGTTTGTGCGATTTGTAGTTACTTTCTTGGTGTGTGGATGGTTCGTCGGGTTCGGGCTTCGCAGCAATTGCGCCATCGGCGGAAGCGCTTACACAAGCGGTATCCTAAAGGCTTATAACTCATAACACTGCCAAAGAATTCAATATCCCTTAACAAACGATGGAGTGATGTCCTGAGTTAGGATCGAGATGAGTATTACTTCTTAACTGTTGGGTATGTCATCAACCTCAACTCCCTTACCAGATGCCCTCGCTCGAATTGTAGAGCGGTTTCAACGGCGTACAAATCCTAAACAGCGTTACGAACAGTTGCTCTGGTACGCCAAGCGGCTCAAGGAGATGCCAGAAGCCGATAAAGTGCCCGAAAACAAGGTTCCTGGCTGTACATCACAGGTTTTTTTAACCGCCAACCTGGAAGACGGTAAGGTGTGGTATCAAGGAGACTCTGATGCTCAATTAGTAAAAGGGTTGGTAGCGCTGTTGATTGAAGGGCTAAACGGCTCAACCCCAGAGGAGATTCTGCAAATCTCTCCCGACTTCATTCAAGATACGGGATTGAATGTTAGCTTAACGCCTTCCCGTGCCAATGGGTTTTACAACATTTTCCAGACAATGAAGAAGAAGGCGCTGGGATACCACTTAGGAACAGCATCCCAGCCGCTGAATAATTAAAACCTATGGTGGAATGTCACTAGTGCATCCTGGCAGAAGTAACTGACCACCCATTGGGGTGGTAAAAAAGAGGAGAGACCCTTTAATTCCAAGTCGCTGTTTCGACTGAGCAGGAACTTTCTGTTGACATGGCTTA
>NZ_JACJNU010000037.1:0-56884 GCF_014849525.1 Microcoleus sp. FACHB-SPT15
AAGTTGATTAAACGCTCTGCTTATGGTTTTAGACATTTTGAAAATTACCGAATTAGATGCTTGCTTAATTGGCATCTTAATTGTTGATTTAGCATACTAAGTACTGAAGAGCCTTAGTTTTCAATGGGGATAACGGAACCTGCGATCGCATCTTGCTTTAGTTCTTCTAAACCCACGGCTCTTAAAAGTTTCAGCCAAGCTGGAGGAATGCTACGAATTTCAGCTAAATCTGTTGGAACATCATACCAAATGTTGTTATCTATGTATAGATTGAGGCGCTCTGCTGCTGTCGCTGTAGCTAACTGTTCAAAACTCATGCTATCAATTCTTTCTACTATTCCTCTTTGAGAAACAGGAACAAGATCAGACCGATTTTGCTCACCACAATACAGTTCAAAAATCCAGCTATATTGTTTATTGACCTCTAAAGGCATGGCAGTGGTAGGAATTTGAACGCTGACAAATCCTGGCGTTGTTGGAAGTGTGAACGTTGTTTTATACAACGCATTATCGTCTTGATCTTTTAGTAAAAAAGTTCCAGAACGAACATTCTCAATTTTATAAGGAACATAGAACCAAAACGTGGGATGTTCACTCAATGTATAGCCTGAATATCCAGTCTCAGTTAGGGGTAACAAGGGAGTAAAAGGACGATTTGGTTCTTGACAAGGACCACGGGTTGCTCCTGAACCTCGCCCTGTTGGTGTTCCTGTATCAGGTGGAATCGGTAGATCTGCAATTTCGATGGTAGTTGGTTGTGCCTGTGTCAAAGTGAGGCAACTAATGCTGTTAGTAAAGGCAAATGCGATCGCAATTCCGATAGTCTTCATCATATTCATGATTTAGAACAAGATTATTAACTATTATTACTTCCTTATCTGCTTATAAGCTGCTAAAACTCCGCTAGTTGCAAGTAATACAAGTAATCCAGGAACCAGTGGTAGTAATACACCGTTTGTTAAAAGAAAAATAAAGCAAATTCCTGGCAAACTGAGTGCCGCAACTCCAAGCAAGCCTAAACGCAGTAGTAACTGAAAACGCCAGGTAATAATTCCTCCAATCAATGACCAAATCCCAATCCAAAGGATATCTCCCCATTGAGGTAAAAACCATAATAAAAGTCGCTGATTTTCAACAGCGCTTAATATCTGGCTCACCATTTGGGCGTGAAGTTGTAATCCTCGGATTTCATTACTGTAGGGTGTATCAAAATCGTTTTTATAAGGTATTTTAAAGTTATCTTTAACCGTTGGATCAGTAACACCGATAATAACAATTTTATGTTTTAGTGATTCAGGAACATATTCAGTGTTTAAAACATCAGTCAATGTTTTCCATTCAGCTACTTTCTCAAGAGTTTTAGAGCGGTAATTCAGTAGTATTTGGTAGCCTCTTGTATCCTCGTTTTGGTAAAAACCAGTATTAGGGCGTAATGCTTCAAACCTAGTATTGTTAATCTGCAAAAGCTTTTCATTATGAAATTTAAAGGATACTCCGGTTGCTTCTAGATAGCGAAATACAAGCTGAACGCTGAGAGCATAGAGTGCTGGACAAGGTGCAGAGGATTTAAGCGAGGACTGCTCATCTTTTGGTGGAGTCATAGACAGGAGATGGCGACGTACAATAGTGTCAGAATCGTAGATAACATCACTAAAACCTAAGCGTACATTAGGATTATGTATACCAGGAGGAGGTAAAACGGCAGGATTTTGCTCAGAAGAATTTGCACAGATAGAAATTACGCGATCGCTTTTTTCCTGCAAATACTTAACTAACTCCTCACGCCCCTCTCCTTCTGCACGATCTCGATAAATATCTAAGCCAATCACTCGCGGTTTATACTCCTCTAGCTTCTTCAACAGTCGAAGCATTGTTCGATCATGTAGAGGATATTCACCACCTAAATATTTGATATCGTCAGCAGTAACTTTTACTAGTAATATACGTTCATCGATTGGTTCCGCTGGACGCAGTTGCACTAAATAATCAAATGCTTTAAGTTCTGCGGCTTGGAAGATGCCACGTGATCGCATTCCCGCTATAATACTCGTTACAATCACACTCGACACTAGTACCCTTCGTAAACCCTGCCAGCGAGAATTGGGTTGAATAGGTACTAATTCAGGTATTGTTATTGGTAGAGAATTAGGTTGAGGAGGAGATAATTCAGTTGTAATTGGCAATTCTGCTACTTTGTATAAATCGTTCCAATTCGGCGGTACTTCAGCAAGATTTTGACAAATTACAGGTAGCCAACTTGCACAAGGAAACTTATCTTCCAATCCATGTAATCGTTCGCGGGCTTCCCGTACAGATAAATAAAAAGACTCACCGCTAGAAAACGCTGCCAGAAAATACTTCAAAAACCTTTGAGCAACTTCATCTGGCACCAACTCCCGCATGACAATCATTTGGGGAATCTGTAGATCATTCAACTGCTGTGCTAATCCCAAACCATCACAAGAGTTGAAGATGGCAATTTTTAAGCCTCGTTGAACCGATTTTTTGATGGCGTATCGTAAATCCTCAATTGTTAAGCTTTCTGTGGGATTAATATAAATTCGTCCTGTTTCCCCTTCTGTCTCACTGTGTCCGGCGAAGAAGATAATATCCCAAGCTTGTTCCCACAATTTATCATTGATTTCTTGACGTGTCTTTTCGACCAAAAATGTTGTTTCAGCATGAGGTAAACTATCTAACAATCGTCGATCAGCCGTAACATCAATACCCTGACTATGACCGAGAATCGCCAAAATTTTAATGCTAGCTTTGGGAAGAGTAGCTAATGGTTTGATACCTTCAAATTGTGTCGCACCAAACGCTAATTCTGCTTTTGAATATCGCTCAAAAAAATCCCATCCTTGCCAGGGAAGTTTACGCAAGTTTTTATCTTCATTACGAATCAGAAAGCGAATCGTTTCATCTGGGTTTAACTGTTCTCGTAAACGCTTATCCAGAAGGCGAAATCCCTCAGAATCAAGCCATGCATTAAAATGCGATCGCAACTTTTGGGCTGATTCTTTACAGTCCTGAATTCGATCATTAACCGAACCACCGTAATTAATTTTTATATTACTAATACGGTAAGGCGCTCCCAAGCAACGGTATTTTTCTTGCCAGTGGTGTTGTAAGTGAGTGAATAGTTGTGAATCTTTCGGCAAACAACCGGTCACTTCTACATTTGGCGGCAACCCTTCTTCTCGGATTGTTAATATTACCCGAAACCCTTGTTCAAAATCACCATCCAACCTCAGGACAACTAACTTACCCATGAATAGCACCAAGGTATCTACGCTTGTTAGTTAGACTAAAAACGTTTCTATAAAGCTATCACGTCCCAACACTAGCTTAATACTAATTTGTTCTCCAGACTTAGCGCTAAACTCAATTTGAATATACTCATTTTTAGTCCTAGTTTGCGTCTGTATTACAACCTCTTCCTGAGCATCTAGTACCAGTAGTTGTAATTCGGAGGGTAAATGCGTTTGGTTTTCTGTCGGATACACTTCTATTGAAATTGAGAGTTCTGTCAAGGTAGTTGGTGTCACGCCAACGAACAAAGCCAACTTATTATTCTCTCTTTCTAAATCTAGCAGCTTGCCTCTTTTTATCCCTTCTTTGGAATGTTTCAAAATACTGGGTCTCATAGAAGAAAGCTGCCTGAAACTAATAGCTGGCTGAGCCGATAGAGGATTAAAAAGGGCTTCAACTGACTGCCAACCTTCTTCAAAGACATTATGTAACCACTGGCTTAATTGTACGATGTTTTTTTGAGCTTGAGTTGATTGCGGTTGCGTCGGTTGACTAAGGTGTTCTAGCAATACTTCTATTGATTGCAGTTGATTAAGAGGCAATTTTTCTGTCGCTACTGTCTCAACAAATCCTAGAATTGTCGCTTCTCTCAACGATTGCTCAAGCTGCACGGCTACATAACCGATTCTGTCTTCCCATTCTGTAGGAATTTCAACGACTTCTGAATTAGGGAGTACAGCACGACACTCTAACGTCCCATGATTAGGAATGTTTAAATCTGCAACATCCGTTAAGGTTTGCATGACTGGATTCCAACTATCACTCTTTTCCCAGTCGGTTTTAATTTCCATACACTGTAAGTAAAACTTCACAGCATAGACTGCCAAGGTGTTTAGATAAACCTGTTTAGCTTTAGCTTTAGAGCGCTGGCGAAGACGAAACTCTTGTGCGAGATGATGAGCTTCTTCTCCTAGTGGAATAGTAAAGGTTAAGGATTCTGCTGGAGTTTTCATGTTTAGTCTG
Organism: Microcoleus sp. FACHB-SPT15; assembly: GCF_014849525.1. NCBI lineage: Bacteria > Bacillati > Cyanobacteriota > Cyanophyceae > Oscillatoriales > Microcoleaceae > Microcoleus > Microcoleus sp. FACHB-SPT15. The sequence goes on from NZ_JACJNU010000037.1 coordinate 4,276, forward strand.
CCTCTAGTTGAGTGATTTTCATGCCAAAATATAATCTTTGAGCTTTGATGCAAACTTCTTCATACTACGTTGATAGAACGTACTGAGAGTGGGTACAGGAATTTGCGTTTCCTCTGATATCTCTTGCCAGGATTTGTCAGCAAGTCTTTGTAATAATAGAAATTGAAAGTTGGCTTGTGGGTGTTCTCTAATACAATGCTGCTTGAAAATGCCTTCAGGGTCTTCTTCAATGTAGTGTTGAAGATCATCAATTTCAGACGATTTTTCAGGAGAGATGAATTCATCTGGCTCAAAAGTATCCAAGTCATCAAGTGAGGGGATCGGGTTCAAAACCCGCTGATCTCTTCTATCTCTAAACATACTGATTGCTTTATTAAAAAAACGCCGCCCCATTAAAAGATTAACCCAGGTTAATACAGAACCTCGTTCAGCATCGTATTCATTAATGTTTTGGCAAATATGAAGCATTAGCTCTTGTTTTGCCTCGTCATAAATCTCTTTATAAGCACCGACGAAGTTAGGCGGAAGCTGATGTGGAGGTGGACGATAGAGCTTAGGCGATCGCATAATTCCTTTAACGAGTTTTGTTAGTGCTAGTTGCCGTTGTTTCGCGCCGGGTTGGTAGCTTTGAGCTTCTATGGCTAGCTGTTTTAGCTGCTCATCTAGTCCCTGATTGTCTGATTTATTCATCACTAGACCCAAAGGTCATTGAGGTACATTTTGCACTTCTATCTCTCTCTCAAGTATTGAGCGCAGAGATTATGCATAACTGGCTGATCTTTACAAAGATTCTCAAATACAATGCGATCGCTTTTTGGCAAGTGTATTGTACTCATGATCTGATGCTTGCCGCGTTCGACTGAACGCTTATACCAATTCCCTAAATGCTTAATACAGATGATTTTCTTGCTCCCCCCTTAACAAGGGGGGTTGGGGGGGTCTATCTGTATCACATTAAAAGTGAAATGGTATTACGCCGAAGTCAGCGCTTTGTGATCGCAGCCCTGTTTATAAACTTCTGTAAAGAAAATTCTAACTTGCATAAAAATCACATCCATCCCTGGAGAGAGAAGTAGCGCAACACAGAAATTCATCTGAATGCGTTTCAACTCTAGATATTTATCCACGATCTCACAGGAGAAATACCAATGGATTGGTTAAATGCATTTACCAAAAAGCGTTCTCTTACCCAACCACCTCAACTTAAAGATAAGCAAGCACCAAAACCACTAAAAATCTTCAAGCTTGAACCAATCCTCACACCTAGCGGAGTTTTAGATACAGATCTTCCCACACTAGGGTGGATGGACGTAACAGACTCTACCCCTGACCCGCTAGATCTTGATTACAGCACGGATGATGTTACGGATTTGGGCGCTGATAGTCTCCCAGACATCGAAGTTGAAATCCCAGAAATTTTCCAAACAACTGAAGTCGTAGATAGTATCGACCTTTCCAGTTCAACCTATGATTCAGGATTCTTCACAGTAGGCGAGTCGGGTGAAATTGGCATTGATTTCCTCTATGACGGTGGTGCCTATCAAGGCGAGTTAGCCATCTTTAGCTTGGAGGGATTAGACCCAAATTCAGATACCTTTGCTCAAGAAGCGGCTGAACGTGCCTTGAGTAATTCTCCAGAACAAGGCTATGTGGTAATCAGCGACCCCACAGAAGGCGCAAGATTTTCTGGTGTCCTACCTGGAGAGGGCGACCATAATGCGGGTAATTACCAGGGCGTGACAACCTTCACAATGGCGAAGGGGACTCAGTTTGGCATTATGCTTGTGCCGAATGGTACGGTGCAGGAAGTCCTTGACGGACATGGCGTAGGCGACAAGCTGCCTGTATTTTCAATGGCAACCGCTAACCCGAACGATACCTTTCACCTAGGACAACTTGCTGATGTTACAGGCGATGGCAGTACCTTTGTTCTAGAAGATATGCGGGTTGATACAGGTTCGGATAAAGACTACAACGATATTGTTTTCCAAGTCCGAGGCGCAACTGCCGAAGCCGCCACAATGGATCAATTGATTACAGATGGCGCACTAGATGAGGCAAAAGATTGGCGCGACACGGATATGGGTGAAGCGTTAATTTCTTATGCTGAGCCTTACATTACACCTGAAGTTACGATTTTAGAACCTCTTCCTGAGGAAGCGATCGCTGATCTCGTAATCTCGCCTCCAACAGATGAATTTGACCCTGCTGAACCAGATGGCTATGACTTTCCTCAAGAGAATCAACCATTAATCGGTGTGATTGATACAGGGTTTAGTGCAAATAACCCTTATCTTGACTACGAGCGCATTACTTTAGGGCAAGACTTGGTAGATGGTGATGCGAATCCACTACTAGAACCTGGTGAGGTCGGTGAGCATGGCACCCATATTGTAGGCGTTATCGACAGTGGGAATAATGATGCGCCACTTTGGGTAGGTCGTGCGGTTGATTCTGGACAATGGGCAGATTCTTTAGTTGAATTTGTCGATGCGGCAAAGGAATCTGGACAACCGAATGCAATTGTGAATCTCAGCTTCGACTTGACGCAAATAAACCCAGATGGCACTGAAACCACCCGCTACGAGTTTACGCCAGAAGAACGAGCCGCACTAGAATATGCTCGTCAGAATAATGTTTTGATTGTTGCGGCGGCTGGTAACGATGGAAATGTGATGTCAGTATTGGGTCAAGCCTCTCAAGAGTTTGACAACATCATCACCGTCGGTTCAGCCGAAAATGTAGACCCTTCGGTAGCAGCAGCACAGGGATTTGATCGGGTAGATTATTCTAGCTACGGCTATGGTTTAGACATCATGGCTGAAGGTGGCACGACGGAGAATCCAGTGCAATTCACTGCTGGTGATGATTTTGGCATGGCTGGAACTTCTGTCGCAACCGCTGAAGTAACGGGTGCAGCGTCTCAAGTCTGGGCAGCGAATCCAGAGTTGAGCTACGAGCAAGTGATTGATATCCTCAAATCCACAGCCACCGACCTGAATACTCCTAATTGGGATACTCGGACGGGAGCCGGATTGTTGAATATAGTGGCAGCGGTAGAATTAGCAAAGGCAACGCGGCCGGAAAGCTATACTGCTCCCCCTATTGATACTACTGGTTCTTGGAGTGGTGAGGGTGAAGTCATACCTACTGAACGAGCAGTATCAGAGGAGTACAACGGCAAATATTATGACTGGGTTCCTTACACTATTCAGTATGGTGATACACTCAGCCAAATTGCCCTTAATACGCTAGGCGATAGTTCTGGCTACCAATTTATTGCCGAGCACAACGGCATTGCTGACCCTGACGTAATTTATGTAGGTGATAGTATTGAGATTCCTGTGGAGGTTTTAGCGCCACAACCGCAACCACAGCCACAACCACAACCGCTGCCTACAGGAACATTTGAGTACAATGGCAATTCCTATGTATGGGTTTCTTACACCATTCAAGGTAATGACACACTCAGCCAAATTGCCCTTAATACGTTAGGCGATAGTTCCGGCTATCAATTCATTGCCGAACACAACGGTATTGTTAACCCCAACCTAATTATTGTGGGTCAGGTTATTGAGATTCCTCAAGCGGTATCGAATCCAACTCCACCCACACAACCGCAACCACCACAGTCTGATGCCGAGCTTATAGAAAGGCTTGTCGCTTGTGCGCCATCTTCAATACAGGGATATGCCAGAGAGTCAATTCCTGTCATTCTTGCTGCGTGTGAAGCGGCTGGAGTCACTGAGCCAGCACAGATAGCTTATATTCTGGCTACTGCACAACATGAATCCCATCTAGGACAATGGATGGAAGAATTGGCATCTGGGGAGGCTTATGAAGGGAGAACCGATCTGGGAAATACGCAACCTGGAGATGGTGTGCGCTACAAGGGACGAGGTTATGTGCAAATCACAGGTCGGTCTAACTATACCAATTGGTCTAGGCGGCTTGGTATCGATTTAGTGAACCAGCCCGAATTAGCATCCGATCCAGAAATTGCTGCTCAGATTCTTGTTGAGGGAATGCGTGATGGCACATTTACTGGAGTAGGGTTGAGTGACTACATCAGTGGCTCAAACATAGACTTCTACAACGCCAGACGTATTGTTAATGGTACAGATCGAGCCAGTGAAATTGCTCAGATGGCTGAACGTTACTACAACGTCCTTAACAGTACTAGCGATTCTGACACTGGTAGCAGTCCTGACCAACTACCTCCAACTACTGGTTATCGTCCCTACTACGTGAAATCAGGTGACACGCCTTCAGGCATTGCGTTCAATGAACTGAACGGAAATGCCAGCCGCTGGACTGAAATACTGAAGGAAGATGGCACACCCTTGACTAATTGGGATACAACTCATCTTCAAGTAGGACAACTGCTCTATTTGCCTTTTGGTTATCAGTCTGGCACAGGTAACCCTGTTACACCTCCTCCTAATCCTGAGCCACAGCCTGTTCCATCTCCAGATCCCAACATCTATACAAAACAAGAGTTTGAAAATTCATGGCGGAATCTGCCTGAGTATACTTCTGACAACCCATTCCCTAGTAAAGGGAGCAACTGTACCTGGTATGCTCACGGTCGCATGATGGAGTTAGGCTATAGCGAAGCCGCTTTGGATACTATGCTGGGTAACGCTGGTATGTGGAATGATACGGCTGGAAATGGTGCTACTTTATCAAATACACCATCGGTTCCTTGTATTGCTGTATGGGAAGCTGGCGTAGGTGAAGCTGATCCAAAATATGGTCACGTAGCAGTAGTAGAGCAAATTAATGCAGATGGGTCAATTGTAATTTCTGAATCCGGTTTAAGCTTTTCTTACAAAACTCGTACTATTTCCCCTGGTTCTTACTGGCCAACTAACTTCGTCATCGTTCCTAAGGCATAATGTATCGGCTTGCAATGACTGACTAATTGTTTCAAGTTAAGCGATAGCATTTCCACCCTAAGCTAAATGCGATCGCTCTTCCAGAATCACAACTTAGTTAAGCGATCGCATTTCCATCAAACCTGAATGCGATCGCTTTTTCGTCACAAGTCTCCTAACCACTAGTTCCAAACTTATCTCTAGAGTGTTTCTGACTGCTCCTGTGCCTTCTCCATAACAGTTTCAACATCTAGCTCGATAAGCTCCGCAATCTCTTCAATGCTCAATCCTCGTTGGAGTAGCCGTGGTATCATTTTTAGCTTAATCTGTAGCTTACCTTCCTCACGTCCTTCCTCGCGCCCTTCTTCACGCCCTTCCTCACGCCCTTCTTCAAGAGCTTCTTGATAAACCCTGGTTTGCCTTAGTTCGCTCAATCCCAGCATGGCTTCTATTTCCTCGCGACTCAGTTTGGGAAATTTGTACAAAAGGACTGTTTCTATCAATTCTATAATTTGTCGTTGGATGACGAGATCAGGTAATTCCTGCCGTGCCTTGTTGATTAAATTTCGGGCAACTTCCGGGGTTTTCTTCTTGAACTCTACCACCAACTGCACAATACCTACCCCGATAAACTCCTCTGCTACTTCGCCAATTTCATCAGGATAAATTCGTCGCACCCGTTGCTCCATCAACTCTCTATACTGCCGAGGTGCTGGTACTTCAATACTGCGACGACGGTAGATAACTATGGCGTACCATTCAATATTGTGGTCGTACTGATAGAAGTACAGAAAGATTTCCGCAAAAAGGCGAGAGTAAAACCTAGGCTTTTTTTGGAACTGCACCTCAACAAAATAAATTGGCAATTCCATAGATGCGACAACAGGAAGAAACAAACCATCAAAACGGAAAGCGCGTTGCTTAACTTCTAAAGAAGTGAACTGGTAACTGCTACTATCCGTTGCTGGTTGTCCAATCAGTTCAAAGAAGATGCTGGGAAAACTCTGAAAGAGTTGATAAAAAATAGTATCGGTTTTCACAAACTCGCGATAGCTGCCACAATTTAACTAAAAATAGACAAAAAACCTGTATTAAGTGGTTAATCCTACCACGATTACGAGATAGCTTCGTTTTAGTTCAACGGATAAGAGACCTTCTGCACGAATGGAATTTTCGCCCCCCTAGCCCTCCAATTCTGGGGGAACAAGAATTAAAGTCCCCCAAAGTTGGGGGATTTAGGGGGCAGTTAATGATTCATGCAGGAGGTCTAAGAAATTTGTTGTAGGGTAACTGGGTGTTCGCCTCTATATAAAGCACAACTTACGCATAAACCCCATCTTTAGGAGCAATCCCCCGTGGTTGCCTCGCTTTTACCTAAGATTCAGAGATCATGCGTAATTTTTGTAAAGTTTTGTAAAACAAATCCAGCTTTGCATAAAACTCGGTTTTCATTCCGGAGAGAGAGGTAGAAGTTCACAGCTACTCATTTGAACTGGCGCTACCAAGAACAAAGCAATGAAACCGGAAAATGTTCACGACTGGATTTGTCCAGATATTAGTACCTACTGGAAACTAACCAAACTACCAAACAAAGATGAATATATCCTGCAAGCCGTAGAGGAAAATCTTCAACATCTATTTTCAGCAGAAGAAGCCTATACTTTACGGTACTTCAATGGACGATTGACAGTTGAGCAAGTTCAAAAACTCTGTCAACGAAAGCTAGGAGATACTATTTCTTCCCACTTTGTACTCAAGCTACTACAAAAACTAATTACTCTTGGAGTCCTAGCCTTGGCGGATGCTGAACCAAAATCTGCTACCACCTCTATTCCTTGTCTTAAAGCTTGTGTGCAGTGGACATCTCATCCCGCTGGGTACTGGATTCTCAGCAATCCTGAAGATGTTACCTATCTGCAAATGGATGAGCGTAGTAAAGCCGTGATTGATGAGTTGGGACAACTACCACTAGAGGGAATTGCCCAAAAGCATAACGTCAGTTTGACAGACGTGCGATCGCTTTTACAACACCTTGCCGCTAACGCCATGCTTGAGGGAACAACACTACCAACACCACCCAAAAAGAAATTCTCACCTTCGCAGCTACTGTCATTCAAGATATCCCTCTTTAATCCTGACACTTGGCTTACGAACTATATTAATGGCTTGCGTTGGATTTGGACTCAACCTTTTGCTCTCGCTTTATGTTTCTTTCTCGCATTCTCTAGCATTATTGGATTATCCCAACGGGCCGACATTCTTCTAAAAGGACAGCAGCTATTTACCGCTTATGGAAGCTCTTTAATAATTCCCTTTTGCCTTTTATCAATGCTAGTCGTAACGCTACATGAACTTGGTCATGCTTTCACCCTAAAACATTATGGCGGCATTGTTCCAGAAGTCGGTCTACTCTTCATGCTGCTCATTCCAGCCGCTTATACAAATACTACCGATAGTTATCGCTTAGTAAAGCGTCGTCAGCGAGTGTTAGTCATAGCTGCTGGTGTCATTTGTCAACTGACGATTGCTACGTTTGCTTTGTGGTTGTGGAACATCTCAGTTTCTGGCAGTTGGCTAGCGACGACAAGCTATTTACTCATGGTAGCTGCCCTATTTACTGTTGCTCTTAATCTTAATCCTCTCGCCAAGTTTGATGGCTACTATTTAGCTGTTGCTCTCACAGGAATTAACAATTTGCGAACTCGCTGCTTTGGATTGTATGCCAGCCTATTACGACGAAAACCAATTCAGGAAAGCCCTCGTGATGCACTAATTCTCGCTGCTTATGCTCCTTTGAGCTTTATCTATCTCTTAAGTGTATTTGGATTTATTTTCTATCGAGTCACTGACTGGGGTTTGACTAATATCCCCACTCTTGCTTTCACACTCCTAACACTTTGGTTAATTTACTTTTACTTTCCCAATAATACAATTTCAAAGAATAGTTAATTGGTTAACGCTCCTTACCCTTTGGCTCCTTCCTTCTACTCATTGATTACTGAAAACAATACAGAGATCTTACCAAAATGACTTCCTCAAATTTTAATTCCTCACATCCGACTCACCGACAGTCCTTAAAAGTTGTTCCACCTTCTATCCAGAAGGCAGTCCCACCTGTTACTCAGGCTTCTTCTCCAATAACGGCTGTTAAATCAACAAAGTCTCATCAGAAACTAATAATCTTGGGAGCAATTGTTGCTGGATTAGGTTACGTCGGATTTGTTCCTCAGCTACCTCATTCAGTACGTGGTGAGGCGAATATTTCTTCTACTTATAATGCTCGTCAAGATGTCACACTGAACGTCGCAGGTGTTGTTAAAGAAATTTATGTAAATCCCAATGAGAAAGTGAGTAAAGGGCAAAAGCTGGTTGTGCTTGAGAGTGAAGAGGTTGAAAATGCGATCGCAAAAGCCAAAACTGAACTAGGGCAAGCTCAATCAGCAATACAAGATTCCTTACGAATGGTGGAAGACTTACAAGCTAAACTGACTGAATCTCGTGTTAGAGAACAAACCACACAACAAGAAGTCTCACAACGTTCTCAAGAAGCGGCTAGTATCAATCAGAATTCTCTTCCTCAAGTTCAAGAATTAGAAAGCGAGATAACAGGACTTGAAAAAAAGAGAATTCAGCTTCAATCTAATTCAAACATTATTCAGCAGCAAATTAATCGAATTAATGCTGTTAATCAGGAAGCTGGTGATGTGGTTATTCCTCAAACACGGCTAGATGAATTCCAGCGAGAATACAACATCATTTCTGGAGAAGTTTCAGAAATTACTAGTCAAATAGCTAGCAACAAAGCCCAAATCAAGCGTATTGAAAAAGACTTACAAGATAAACTAAGACAAGTAGAAGCTGAATTCAGTGCTGCCCGTGCTGCTAGAAAGTCAGTTGAGGAAAGCCTCCAAGCAGCAAATATTCTAGTAATTGATCGTCGTCGCCAAGTTGCGGAGCTACAAACAGAAGTTAAACGACAAGAAGAAAAGCGTAAACAGTTAATTTTAACAGCCTCAACGACAGGAACTGTAATCACAGAAGATTTAGATCGACTAACAAATCGATTTCAACCTGCCGGAGAAAAGCTACTAGAAATTGTTGATTTGTCCAACCTGACCGTAATTGCCCAAATTCGCCAAGAGGATGAAAAGTTCATTCAAAAAGGGGACACGGTGAAGTTTTACAAGCAAGGTGAGATTCAACCTCATACAACAAAAGTTGAATATATTTCCTCAGCGTCACAACAGGAGGAAAACCAAGTTAAGCCTGTTTGGATAGTACGACTTTCTATCAAGAACAATGGAGAAAATTTAATGAAACCCGGAATGACAGGGTACGTTTCAATTGAAACTCAACCCATGACATTATTTGAAAAACTTAAACATGAAGTACTGAAGGTAGTGCGTCCAATTCTTCTTTAGGTGTGTCAACGAAGTCTAGTGAAAGGCTCTTATGCAGAACAAATTTTAGTCCCGCCGTACTCGGAGAGTGACAGAAGCTGTTCAGGAAGGTGATCGCATTCCTTATGTATGTAAAGAAGCATTGCTGTTCCTTAAAAGAGGGATTGTCACCCCCTTAATGTGAGCAGTCATCCATGATATCTCACTCGTATACCAATAACGATACACGGAGATGACACAACATCGATGTCGCATAGGGCAAGAGATTAAGTATGAGTATTCTGCAATCAAAGCTGCCAGGATAAAACGCTGATAGCTTACAGCGATCGCGCCCCACCCCCAGCCACCTCGGCACGTTGCAACATAGTCTTTATTGCTAACGATACTAATACTTTATCAGGACTTTGTGTGGTTCCTATTTATCTATGCCTGACTATCACAATACTTCTGTGATGGAATCAAGTGCTTAGGGAAAGATTGTACTGATTCCTTAAGGGATGAAGATTAGCGCTGCTTCAAGATTTCTCCAATATCTTCTAACTTCTTCTCTAACAGTTGTTGCAAGTCCTCTAGTTTAGAAGTTTCGAGCGTAGTCAACAGCTCTAATGAGAGTTTCTGAACACTTTTAGCCACAGTAGACACCGATTTGGTTGGGGAGCCAGCTTCCGTAGATGAAGTTTTATGGGCTTTGAGAATTTCTCGAACTAGCGATCTTGTTTGAGCAACCGATAACTTCTCCTGAATAACTTTGGTTGTAGCTTGTTGGCGAAGAGTATCTGCTTTTTTGGGTTTAACCTCTAAATTTTTCGCTGATAGCTGCTGTAGCACCATCGCCTGGGAGCCTTTGAGTCCCTGCTCTCGAATAGCTGTTTTTAAATCGGACAAGAGCGTTAGCATTGGAAAAATATTTGCATCTATCGAGGCAGGGTTCAGTTGCAGAGCCAGCAGCTCTGAGATAATATCTTGCTCCGACTCACTGAGATTGAGAGTGCCAACAAGTTCCTCTTGAGAAGCATGAGATGCCGTCACTACACCCGATAGCTCAGTCAGCTTTCCCTGCTTCGTCAGTCGGCGGATGACCGCTGAGAGAATTCGCACAATCTCCTCACTTTTGAGTTTCGTCGTGTTGGCAATTTCAAGAACAATGGCTTCTGCTTTATCGAGGGGGTTGAGGTCTTCTCGATGTAGGGAAGTTAGTAAAGCTTGTCGATGTAGGGCTTCAGGTTTAGGAATTATTACGGACTTTAAGGTTTCCCAACCTAATTCCCTAGCGCCACGCCATCTGCGCTCCCCATCGAATAGGAGGTACTGCTCACCTTGCTCGCTCAAGATGACAGGTTGAAGTTGTCCGTCCCTCAAGAGGGAGTGAACCATTGACTGAATACTCTCTTCAAGAAAAGTCTGTCTAGGTTGGGATGGGTTCGGACAAATTTGTGCAATGGGAATTTCTAATACGCCTGACTGAGACTTTAGCTGTGAGCGCAACGTTTCTATCTGAGTCTCCAGATCAGTTGAGGAAATCTCCCGTAATTGCTCTATCTCCTCCTTCAATCGCACAATCTCTGTCTCAGCCTTTTCGAGTTTGTGGATTTGCTCGGCTCCTGAGAAGAGGTTATCCATATCCACGATTTCTTTACGTCCAGGCATGGTCTCTAATCTCTTACTTTTTCGCAATTAATTTACTAAGTTCATCGGCAATCTTTTTTAAGTCGCGACTAGCTGGATGGCTTGGTCGATATAGAGGCAGAGGTAACCCTTGAGCGCTGGCGTTGACAAATTCAGCAGAGTCTCGAATGGCAGGAAAGCATTTAATATTAATCTGAGCAAGTTTTTCCGGGAGTGATTCTAAAAGTTGACGTTGTGCTGCACGCTTAGCATCATACTGGTTGGGGATAAAGCCAATTAGTTCGGGTTCGGGTTTGAGACGCAGTTGTTTTTTGTAGAGATAGAGCCATTCCAGAAGCTTGGCTGAACCTTGGATTGACTTCGGCTCTAACTGAACGGGTACAAGAATATGGGTACTTGCTGCCAAGGCAATGAGTGGCAAGGGACCAAGTGTAGCCGGACAATCAAAGATTATAAAATTGTGAAGCAGCGGGTAGTCTTGTAATCGGTCAGCTAATAGGTAAGACCCACGAGCATGTGAGGCGATCTCTTGGGTGGTTTGAGTAAGAATCAATCCTCCTTGGCAGACTTCAACTTTATCTGTGTGTTCGACCCAGCATTTAACTAACGGCCACTCTCCGTTGAAGTTATCCCGCAGCACGGCAGCCGTTGTTTTTTCTGGGTGAGGTGGAGTTAGACCACAAAATAAACTCAGAGAACCCTGCGGATCTAAGTCAATCAAGGCTACAGAAAAACCGCGCTTGCTCATCAAGTAAGCGAGATGGACGCAAAGGGTTGTTTTGCCGCTTCCCCCAGCGTTACTAACAACACAGAGTTTCACTGACATTCCTTTGACTCCTCCAACAACGATGGAGTTAAGCGTAACTCGTTTTTGGTCGGATAACGTTATCCGAACTGTTGCTTGCTGCAAGTCGGATAATGTTATCCGACTTCTTGCTAGATGTTATGAGATTAATTTGGACAGCTATTTTCTTACGTTAGGGTGTAAAAGAGCAGGGGGGTGTCGGACTAAGAATCAATAAATTGATTGGGGAGAGTTGTTCAATTCGGATGTACGGGTGGGAACACTACAAAGAAGAACTTACTCTCGAAGAGGATGGTAATTGGTTTGTCGCAGCATTGCACTAACCACAAAATTATGCCAGAACAGGGAGGGCGGGTGTCATTCGTCCTCGGACATGATGATAGACTTCCTTCTTCTTTAAGTGATCGCTATTCAATAATCGTTAGCCATTAATCTATGACCAGTGTCAGTGTAGTCAGGAACATTTCAGAACTGAGCGGCAGGTAAATGCAGCGAAGTCTCTATCTCAGCTCAATCCCAGAGACTTGGAAGGTAATGAGAGACTGGATTTGTTCCGTCAAGGGCTTGATGAGAGTAGGGTTCGGCGGTAGTGTTTTTGATATATCGATTACCTGGGCAAATAACGGGCAGAGCTGTCCTGCGGTCGAGCATGTAGGTACATACCTGTTGTTGCAACAGAAGCATGACCGAGCGTCGCTTGCACCAAATGAATCGGGGCACCACGTTCCAAAGCATGAGAAGCATGGGAATGGCGCAACCAATGCGCTGATACATTTCCCTCAATCCCTGCTCTTTTGGCAGCTGCTTTAACAATATCCCATACGTTGCGAGGAGATAAGTGTCGCCCAGACTTACTATGAAACACCGGGGCATTAGCTGATGCCTTTCTGCGAAAGGATTGCAACTCGTCCCACAGCGCTTGAGTGAGCAGCACATTTCGGGTTTGGGAACCTTTGCCGAAGATAGTGACTTGTCCGCTCCCCTCCCTAGGCTTCAAATGTTTCCATTTAAGCTGACACATCTCCGACACGCGGCAACCTGTCTCGTACAGAAATCGCAGCATTAGTCTATTGCGTTCCTTGGGTTCCAAAGCAATGAGTTTGAGAACCTCTGACTCTGAAAGAATCCGCTCGGCTAGTGTTTCCCTATCCTTTGGCAGATCCACCGGCTTGCCCACATTCACGAGCAAATAGCCCACCTTCTGTCCGAACGAGAGCAGGGACTTCACTGCGTACAACCTGCGCCGAATCGAACTGATGGTATACCCCTGACACACCATCGCCTCGGAAAAAGCCGCCACATCTTCCATTTTGACTTGAATCAGTGGCTTGCTCTCGATAAAAGCCAGGAAGTAGGCGATGTCACGCTTGTAAGCCTCTCTGGTGTGGGGTGACTTTCCATGTAACCAAAGCCCAATGAGTTCGTCGTCGGTTTGACAGTCAGTCAACCGAAACACAGAGGCTAGAGCCTCTTGATAATGTGTAAGCATAGAAATGATTTTTCAAATCAACTTACCCCTGGTGACCGCCAGGGGTTTTTGTTCTCATACTATCGTCTCATAAGCGTACTTATCGGATGCTTTCGCGCATGGGGCAGGTTCGCTCAAAGTCTTGTGTGGGAACTCACCTTACAGGCAACGATAAAAGTGGTGGAACTTTCTAGGGGAAATATAAAATGCTATTTTCCCTAGAATTTGAATGGTGAGCGGGATCGCACCTCTCCGAATAATTCCCCTAGAATTTCACGGCTAGCAGCTGATTTGCCCCCTTGGCTCTTTGCCTAATAGAGCAAGAATCTCTGGAATGGATAGCTCTGCTTTGATAGCATCTGTGATCGCAGGGACTTTATACTTAGGTACTCCTTCCTTTATTGTCTTCCAACGTCGTTTAGAGTCAGGGTCGCGGACATCATAGTTGTACTGCCAAGTGCTGTACTCCTTGCCTTTTTTGACCGATACGCACCTAACAAGAGAACCGCTGGCTGGCTTTTTATTAGGGCTGCATTTTCTACGTCCCCTGGGCTTTTCTACTGGCTGTTGGCAATCACCCTGAGTCTTAAGCACAAGCCTTTGAGGGGAAACCTGTACCGATTCCGCTATAGAAGTCTGCCCAGGCAAGTTCTCCAACCATTCGGGTTTTGCCAATATGCAAGGAGTTTCAAAATTTTGGGTTCCGTTGAGCTTGACCAAGACTAGCTTTCCAATACGGGCGACTACTCCAGTGCAGCAACAGGCGTATGAGAGTTTTTTAGGAAGTTTTGCATCAGCTTTGACTCTGACACCCTCGCCCTCCTTAAATCCCCTAGAATTTGTAGCATCTTGTCTAGCTGGTGTTTGCACCCCAGAATGACTAAGCATCGCTATTTTCCTCCCATGCTCCAAGACCAGCAATGGGCATAAATTTGGATATTTCCAGGCTGACTAACATCTTTGCCGTGCCAACTTTTCCGTAAATCCGGTTTTTGTCAACAATGAACTCAATCGTTTTGTCGTGGGAATTTTTGCTATAGTAAGCGTCGCGGTAAAGCATAATCACCGCGTCTGCCACCTCTGCAATCTCCCCAGAGTCTCTTAAGTCAGCCTTCGTCGGGCGCTTGTTATTGCGCTTTTCGACCTCCCGATTAATCTGAGAACCAAGATAGAAAGGCACGTCAAAATCTTTAGCGATCGCTCTTAGTTCTCGCGTGATCTGCCCCAGTTCCAGATTGCGGTTCTTTTCCGCTGAACCTAAACTAAGCATCTGCACGTAGTCGAGAAATACTGCCCCCAGTTGCCCTTGCCTTAAAATCGCCTGCTTGACAACGGAGCGAATGGTGGAAATCGACGGGTTAGGCTCGTCATAGACCATCCAGGGCAAATTGCTAAATATACGTATTGCTTGCGCTAGCAACTCCCACTCATCCTCTTTTACGCCTTCAGGCAGTGGTCCTTTAAACAGGCGGCTGTTGTCGATGCCTGAAAGACGAGCGAGGAGTCGCTGGTTAATTGAGTCTTTATCCATCTCGCAGGAGAAGAACAAAACTGGCTGGTTGAGTTCAGTCATAATGGCGTGTCCAAGCCCCAGCATGACTTGGGTTTTTCCCATTGAGGTCGCACCCCCAATTACACTCAGTGTCTTGCGGTGAACACCGCCAGTTAGCGCTTCAAGGTCGTACCAGCCCACCAACTCACCTGCCCTTTTCCCAGTCTCAATGCTGGCGAACAAAGAGATACCCATTTCTGAGGTGTCTTCCAGTTGGTAGCGTTCTGATGTATGCAGAACACTGATGCCGAAAACCTTTTGTTCGGCTTGGTCTAGAACAGTTTCTAACTCTATTGATGTCTCGTGACCCAACTGAACAATCTCGTTTCCTGCCTGAATCATCTGACGGCGGAGGTACTTATCCATCACCAGCGCTGCGTAGCGATCAACATTGACCGCTGATACGGTACGCTCAACTAATTGGGCTAACTTGCTCTGACCGCCAACTTTCTCCAATAATTCATGGTCAGAAAGCCAGGTTGTGACGCTCATCAAATCCGTCGGCTTACCCTGGTTATGGAGAACTAAGGTAGCTTTGTAGATTTCTTTGTGGGCATTGATGTAAAAAGCTTCCGCACGAAGAAGCTCAGCCACCCTACTAATGGCTTCCGGGTCTAGCAGAATGCCTCCGAGAATCGATTCCTCAGCATCAACATTTTGAGGTGGGAGGTTGTTGGCAAAGGAAAAATTCATCACCCTCTTGCCCCCTGACCCTGCTGTGTCCAACTCTGCTGTCGTTTTTGCAGTTCAGCTAGTTCTTTCCGGGCTGCGTTTATCTGTTCTTGCTGCTCTCGTTCTGATTGGGCAGGGTCAACCTGGCTTGGTGTTTGAGACGATGCGGTAAAAAACTCTTCCCTCAGCTCTTGCCAATTTCGCTCGATCCACTTCTTAGGGAGCGTTGGCGGTTTGGGCAGCTCGGCCGCCTTCTTAAGTCCCAACTCTAAAAATTTCTCTCTTTCGTCATCTGAGAGAGTCTGTATAAAGTCTGTATAAGTCTGAAAGGAGCCATAATCCTTATCCAGTGAGGCTTCTGGAGTGACATTTGGATCATTTTGTCTATTTTTGGACATTTCGATCCCGTTGCTGACATTTGGATCTTTTTGTCCGCGTTTGGATCTTTTTGTCCGCGCTCGGACATTTTTGTCCGTTGGGCTTGACTTTAATTTGACCGAAGCCGTTGTATTCCGGCACTTCCACTTCTCGATCTGAAAGTCAAATAGCTCTAAATCTTCCAATCTTTGGGCGGAGCGCCGGATAGTTCGCTCGTTTACGTTCAGAATTCTGGCAACTTCAGCAGGTGGGGGAATATCAACCCAGCGATCACCAAATGGATCAAGTTCCCACAAGTAGAGCCATAGGTCGTACTGATTACCGCTGAGTTTACGTAATCGCACATACCTGATTAACTCCAAAGGGATTTGGACAAATGTTGGCTGTATCATGGTGAGTGTAATCGATGAACTTACTCCGTCGTGCTTTCTAAAGCTCTGAAGGTTCGGCTGATTTTTTAGTTTTTAGCTCTTTGGCAGTGCTAGAGAGCCGTCTAAAGGTGTTGCACCTTTGATGCTGCAATACTTCAGTAACGGCTCAATCTCTGCTGAGAACTGCTGGTGCTCGTGCCAAATTTCGGTGCAGTCCCAGGCTAGATTAGGAACGGGGTAGTTCATAGAAAGCTCTCTGATATGGGTGTTAGTATGGTTTTGCCTGGTTTCCCTTACTAGTTCTAGGGAAATTACCAAGCTCGTAAATATAATATGTTGAAAATTACCACAGACGTTAATTTTGTGGCTAAGATATTTCCATGAAACGGAAACTAAGAGAAGCCTTTTTTTTAGCGGTTAAGGAATCCAAATTGAGTGGCAAGAAGCTTGCAGAGTTATCTGGACTTTCTGAATCACAGCTTTCTGAGTTCCGCAACGGAAAGAGAGAAATAACTTTGGGGAATTTTGAGCAAGTAGTGAACTCATTGCCGCCTGATGTATACCACCGCTTCTGCTGGCAGCTGACACTAACTCAGATGGATCAGGAGGAATTATGCGAGTTAATTGCAATGGCAGCTTCTCAGTTGAAGTCCAAGCAGGTACCGGGAACTAAGTACTCCGCATCCGAAAAGGAGTACGAACATCAAGCTGCCACGGTTTCATGAAACTGAATCACCTGAAACACCTCGGAAGCTGGAAGCCCCGTAACTTGAGTTTGGGAATGAAAGCGCGGAAGTTTGCGAGTTTTTAGTTGATTTGCCCTTGCTACGTGATCGCTTCTTCGTAGATCTTTTCTTTTTCAGTTTGAGCAGCCGTTGCACGAACTGGAAATCCTCTAAAACTAGCTTTTGACCCTCTCTCTTGACTTTTAAGTCGGCGAATGACCAGTATGGGTTCGGTAAGTGTCCCATCTCCTCTTCATGCCATGATTCAAGTAGATATCGTTAGTGCGTGACGGCAATATTTTCAGCTTAATGCTTTAAGGATTTTGTATTGTTGCACAAGCCGTTTTTTCTCTCACTACAAATTCAATCGTATAGGTCAGGAGCGTGATTGCATGAAAGGAGATGTCGTTTGCGCCCTCACTATCCTGTACGGCTTGAATTCCAAGCTCTAGGCTAGTGGAAGGCAATTATATCGTTGAGTTCTTGTATTTGAGATTGCAGTGATCGCAATTAGTCTCCAAACTATACAGATAAGCCCTAGCCTTACATTGTATTATACTCAGCCTTCAACCTAAAATTATTGCAATGGTTGCAAGCAGAAGTTAGGGAAGGATTGTGGTGAGAGTACCTACACGGAGACACTGGGAGATATGGGAAAGCTATCAGTCTCTCCAAATGACTCCTGAAGAGTTTTTGTCCCTGTGGGATGTGTCGCGTGAAGAACTGGCGAAACTTTGTGGCAAAAGCCTCAGTACAGTTAATCATTGGTTTTCTAGGGGAGTTCACCGCATAGAACCGAGTGAAGACGATCAACGGCGGCTGGCAGAGATCCATGCTTTCTGGACTCAGTTTGAAAACGAACCTAAGCATCTGCGCGAGATTTTTGAGGCGAAACCCCGGCGTAGATACCAAAAATAGTTTGCAATCATTGCAAGTATTTCTTGCAGTCTTTGCAAGGATGGCTATATCGTGAGTGCAGGGTTATTCAATCCGATTCAACAGCAATACGGCTCACCCAAGCTTTTGCGTACAAAGAACAGGAACATCGAGTTCTTACAGTATCTTGCGTCTGCATAAAGCACTTGAAAGTGTACGTTTATCGGTGATCAACTCCCCTCATGCAATTTGCATGGCAGTAACTCATCAGGAGCTTTCCTTATGTTCAGCGAGAAAATAAGTGTTCCAGAAGTTTCGTTGCTTCCAACCCTGCCTGCCCAACTCCCGCTGCCGAAATTTCAGCTTGATCAAACATTGAAGTTTGGCAAAGTCCCTTCAGGCGACTTCGGACGTGTAGTGGGTTACGTATTTGCTGCTAGCGCTACCGTACAGGCGACGGGATACCATTACTTACTCTTACTCGACCTGGAAAGCGATTCACGTAAGGAACTAGGAATTTTGTGTGACTGGCTCTTTGAGGATGATGCCTTGCTAATGATGTAGCCATTTCCAAACGGTCAATCCACTCAACAAGGAACAGGCTTGCAACAAAGACAGGAATAGCCAATGTACCCAACGCAACACCAGTGGGCATTACTCGAAGCTTACAAGCACTACCCCACACCCCTTTCTCCTCTTCAGTTTTTGCAAATTTATGATGAGCTGTCCTATGGGGAGTTGGCGGTTATCTTAGGTCTGTCGGTTAGCAGTGTGGAACATTTTTTCTGTGATCGCACGGCGACTGGCTATCGGGAATGTGCGGAAAAACACTGCCGCAAGTTAGCAGAGATTCATGTGCTATGGAAAAATGCTCACCACTTGACACCGGAGCAGATTCAACAATGGTGTCAAGAGCCAGGAACTGGATTTTAGGCTAACAGCGAACCCGATCAGCAAGAGACAGTCGATTTATAACGTCAAAGCCATTGAGCTAATGCCTTGTTAGCGCTAGCTTTCGTTGAGGTGTGCAGATTTGAATCACTCAGATCTACCTCAAATGACTCAGAACTGGTTAGCCGTCAAATTTTAGCTCTATATCGGGTTTGTATCTAAGACGTGAAAGCTGAACTTTACAAGGAGCAGGGTTGAGGTCAGTTCTGTTCACGAATTATATAGAAATACTACAGACGAAGAGCTGTGCTTACTATTTTGTGTCAAACTGTTTTTACTTGGCGAGACTAACCTCTGACTCTTAATTGAGTGGATGCAAATTATCCCTGTTCTGTCACTTTTGGGAAATTTGAGGAGTTTACGTTGTCTCTGCCCACGAAAATTCTTCAATCTTTCACCTCAGTTTGACAAAAGAGGGTTATAGCAGTCGCCAAAGCTGTTAGGACAAGTTGGCAATAGATGCCTTAAACAGCACCTTTGTGAATTGTTGTCCTAAGATTTTTGACTATTGCTATATTTCCAAACTTGTGGAATTCTGCCGAAACTTTTGGCAGGTAATTCTTCTGTATTTTAGATTTAAAAATCTAGAAATAGAGGAAATATTCTGTTGCAATAACAGAAGTTCTTCAAGGCTATATCAAGGCAGAGCGGTAATTTGAGGAAGAGGAAACGAGGCATATAACCCAACTAGTTAATCTTCAAAAGGAGCCGTTGATGAAGCCAGATTCTATAACAGAGCAAGACAAGCACACCTTAGCGTCCTTGTTTTACAAATGGGAGAAGCATATTCAAAACCCCAATCTATCAAAGTACCTGAAAATTGCTTTCAAGCTTTATATTCTAGAAGCTTCAGGATTCAAAACCAAAGACATGAAGTCAAACGAATTTGCCAATTTTTGTGACAAGCTAACGCTACAAAAGTTGATGAAACACTTGGAGAAATTTACTGAAAAAAGCTCCAGTAAGGAGGAAAATTTAGAGATTTATCCCCCATCGCCGAAAGAAAATTTAAAAGCTTGCCTACTTAATGCCTTTGACCAGCAGTTTGAAGCGGCAGTAGCATTAGGACTAGTTAAGCCAAGTACCAAACATAACTATCGCTCCGCTGTAGGGCGATTTGGTGAGTACTTACCTCAACAGATTTGGTGGAAAGAACTGTTTCCGCAACAAATGCCTGAATTCATTCCACCGCGTCCAAAGAAAGTCGAAAGGGATAGGCGTTCAGCAGGAGAGTATTATGGACTACCTCTAGAAGAGTTTCCTCCTCACCTAGATCAGCAACTTGATGACTATAAAGATTTCCGTCTAACAGGAAGCAAAAAAGTAAGGCGGGAAAATAGTTGGGCAAGTAGACAGCAGTCTAAAAGACCTAAAATAACAATAATTAGTGAATCAACTCTTGAAAGAGAATTAAATATTATTGTTCGTTTCTTAGGGTGGTATGTTCATATTGAAAATCACTCAATCGAATCACTAGAGTTGGACTTAATAACAGATATAGAACTTTTAGAAAATTACATCTCTTGGTTAGTTGAAGAAAGAAAATGCTGTCATTCAAGCGGTGTAGCAATGCTTGGCGTTGCTATTGCTGTTGCTAAATGGCTCAATTACAACAAATCCGAACGACGTAACTGGTCAGATATTGACCTAATTAGGAACTTACAAGGTTTTCAAAACTATTGTAACGAGAATTACAAAAATGAGAAAAGGCAATACTTGCAGTCAAAGTGGGAGAATAAGGAATTAACCCATAGTCAATTAAGAGAAGTAATTCAATATTTGCGGGATTGCTGTGCAGAGAATTGTGGTTACGTCAGTCATCTCACGGGAAAACGTATAAAGGGTAACAAACGCTCCAACTTAGAAATTATTCGGAGCTGGCAAGTCTACCTCATCGTCAAAATCTTGGTCTTCTTACCTGTAAGACAACAGGAGATAAGGCAACTTAAACCTGGAGAGACATTATTAAGAAAAAAAGATGAAAAAGGACATCCCTATTATGAAGCCAGAATTACTCACCACAAAAACAAGACTAGGACAGGTAGAGATCGAATATACAAGCTACCAAATATTCTTACGGCTGATTTAGATGCTTGGATTGACATCTTGCGACCAAAGGCTTTTGAGGCAGTACAAACAAAAGAAAGTTGGTTAGAGTTTGCTGGTTATAAGATAGAGGATGTTGAGCGGCTCCAACAACGTATCGAGATGGCTAAACAGGGAGTTACCGAGAGAAAATTGGAGGACATACAGAAGTACATAAAAAGCTTAGAAACACGCTTGCTTAGTCTGAAAAAACGAATTAAGGCTTGGTCTTCTGCTGAAGCTAATTTAACAGAACACAAAAGCTTGTTCTTTATGATGGGGAAAACCTATCCTAAGAGCTTTGGAAAGCCTCTCTCAGTGCACGGGGTGTATTCACTAGTTACGACAGCTATTGCCCAAGCTACAACAATGTTATATGGAGAGCCGTGTTGGACCAATCCTCATGCACTTCGTCACATTGCTGCTAAGCACATTCGCAAGCTTAGAGGTGATACAAAAGCTTTAGCCGAATTGATGGGACACAGTGAGACACAGGGAGACGAATACGCTGCCCAGATCATGACCACATTAGATCGGCTTAATAACTTCTCGGATAACTGGTGGGAAGAAGAGGACGAGAATGAAAATGATTAGAGAACCGTAATCAATTTTTCAATGTTGAAGAAGTCTTGATAAAAAGAACTTTACCTTGAATAGGTAGAGTTCTTTTTATCAAATTGGTGTATTTTACTAAAAGTAAGTAACTACTTATAAAGCTCCTAATTATTTACTCAACAATTAAAATATTTGTATAAGTCAAAATATTGTCCTGAATTTAGCTAAAAAAAGAGTTGATTTAGAGTTAGTGAAGACGATTGAACAGAGTTGCTTGTACTTAGCGAGTTGCTAGTTTAATAAATTATTTTACTGAATGAAGAGAGATAGTCTATAGCTAATTAATGTAATCATTTAATTCGAGTGTGAGACGCTGATTGAAATCTAAGAGTTTCTGTATAATATTAGTAAGTGACTAAAACAGCACCAAAATAAAAAAGTACGAAATTATGCTCTTTATATAAAACTTTAAATATGAAAGTCTTATATAAATATAAGCGTCAAAAATCTTATAATCCATAGTAGACGGTTGTTTCACGAAACTTATAGCTCCTAGCTTCGTACTTTTTTCAGTACGAACTCGTACTCAACGATTTTCCGTTGTTTCAGCTCCCTCTAGCTTTTCGGTTATTTTTAAGTTGAAATTAAAAAAACAGCTACTTAATGTAGCGCTGTTACTACTAATCATTGACAAGCTAGCCTGCATTTCATTATTTATTTTTTCAATTCAATGGGATGAAATCTCCGAGTAGCAGAACGATATTCCCAAGCAATACCATCTTGGTCTAATGCCATTGACCACTCACAAAAATCAGGTTTTGAGCGTTTATTACTAACAGTTGAAGAAGAGGAATTGAGTCTTTTAGCCAAGGCGGTTCCAGTTAACCCTTTCTTGACAACCTCAGTTGACAATCCTTTAGGTAGCACGAAAGAAGATGGCAGTGATGTCCTGTCTGCTGGCTTGAACTCTATTTGATTAGGTTGAGTTAGTACAGAGGAGGTTGTAGCACTGAATTGTTGAAGTGTTGTGTTCGGTTCGTTGGCTAGTTTAGCTAGTGCGTCGCGCAGGTACTCATACTTTAAAGATAAAACGGCTACTTTCATCTCCAAACTGATTTCATCTTTATCGGTACAGTTTCTCGATTTTTCCAAACCAACAGGAAGCAAAACCCCTTGTGCTTTTATCCCAAAGTAGTCGCAAAGAACTATTTCTACAGCTCGTGACAAAGATTGAATGCCATGCTCCTGCTTGAACTCGGCTAAACGCTCATAAACGGGAGTATGTAAATAGGCAAGGACTTGAGGTTTATTGGTAGCCATTGTTTGAAGTCGGCAGGAATTAACTGGCTACCTTAAACAATGCCTCTGCGTGTGTAATAAGACCAATCTTTCCTGTCATGACAACAGGCTTACGCAATAGCCCTTGACAATTTATCTTTTGCACTTAGAGAAAAGCCATCAAGCTTGAGTAGCTAGCTATCAGGAGAACCTACTCAAATCGAACGATCCTGTCAATCCCTCTCATCAAAATCCTGTCAGGATAACAGGCGTTCGATTAGTAGCATCTTCAGCTTTTGAGATGGCTTTATCGTTAGTAAAAGATTCTTTGTCTAAGCCTTCTCTTTGAGTTGATGGCTGCAACACTATACCTAGTTTTATGACCTTTCTCTCTATCCGTAACGGTAATCAACCTCCCACTACTGTCGAGATTATTGATGACCACATTCTCATGCGTGAGCTAGAAATCCGTCATCCAGAAGCAGCATACTACTTGAGACAGCTCCCTCACTCACAACAAGAAGCGGCTCTTGTGGGGATTTTTGAGATGGGTTTCGCCTGCCGACAATTTGCTCAAGCCCGTCAAGATACAACCTTTGTCGAACAACGGATGCAATCTCTATTGGTTGAATTTCAACAAGCCGTTAGAGGAATTGCCCAGTCCTTCGAGCAGGAGTTGCTGAGTCAAATCGGTGCGGAAAATGGTCAAGTCTTGGCACCTCTTAAGACCCAGATTGACCAGACAGCGACTGTCCTTACCATGCAGGTCGATAGTATCCGAACTCTCTTAGCACAAGATATCGATCCTTCTAAGGAAACTTCTGTTCTTGGTAACGCCCTTAAAACCATTCGGGATTTACTCAACCCCAAACTTTCTGATTCGATTCAAGGTGCATTCGACACAGCCATAAAGAATGTGAGTACAGACAAGGGTACTTTAGCCCAAACGGTAAGCAGTGTTGTCAGTGAAGCCGTCAAACCCTTAGCAGAGGAAGTAGACAAACTCGCTCGTGAGATTCGAGACAAAGCCGTTACCGCATCAGTACTAGAGCAAACGCTTGTCAAAGGCATCACTTATGAAGAAGCTGTTGTTGTGGAACTTCAGGATTGGTCAAAGGTCTGTGGAGCTGAAGTACATTATGTCGCTAAAGAAAACCGACCGGGTGATATTCTCCTCAAGCTCACTGCCAACTCAATAGCGACAATAGAGATTTCCATCATCATTGAAGCGAGAAACCGCCCTTCTGAACGTTGGGGTCGGCAATTGATTTCCAAGCGCTTAACGAAAGCGATGGCGATACATCAAGCGAATACGGCAATTTTCCTGAGTTCTTCTCAAGAGGGGTTGGCACAGGAAATTGGTATATGGGCATTGGGAGAATGTGAGTATGGAATTTGGGTAGCGACCACACACGAGCTGCTTGCCGTTGCGATTCAGTTCCTCATCGTGCGGCAGCAATTAGCCACTCAACAAGCGTTCAACTCGAAACTGGATGCTAGAGCAATAGAAGCTCAAATGCAGCAAATACAGTCATCGTTGAATTACATCAATCAAATCAACACACACGTAACGCAGTTACAACAACAGGCGGAGGGGATTCGGACAAAAGCTAAAGCAATGAGAGCGGAAATTAAGAGTGCGCTAGTCTTAACTAGTGAAGCTCTTAGTGCTGTTAAGAATGAAGATTAAAGCGATGTTTAAGAAAACTTGGCTTAGTGTTCCCCACTAAAGAGGGTGGGGAACAGGTGAAAGGTGATCGCTAAACAGCAAAGCCTTTAGTCATTGCTACCACTACCATTACCTGGGTAACGATTTTCCAATATTGCAAAAGGCGTTCAATGTTCTGTTGCATAATATTGAACCGTTCCTCACAGGCTAATATTCTCTCCCGCTCAGCATCCAAGCGCATTTCTATAAGTCCTAAGCGCTCTCGCTCGGCTTCCCGCTCAGCCCTGACTTCAACAACATAGTTATTTATGGTCTTGACCAAGCTGTTGAGGCTATCGCTGGTTTGAGTGATTTGGTCTAGTAGTAAATTTGAGCGCTCGGAAAACTCATAATCACGCTCTTCAAGCTGCCGAATTGTGGAGTGGATTTCTGCAAGCTGCTGATCTGGGAACGGTTCACCGTTGTCTTGAGCATAGCGTTCCGGTGTTTCACTCATGAGCTTACCCCCCGATTAACTGAAAGGGACTGTACGATATAACACTTTGCCCTTTCCCTATTCCTCAGTGCCAGTGACTCAGCAACAGACCGCACGGCAGAGGGGAAAGCCTTGAGCTTTTCCTCAAAGCTGGGTGAAGGCTGGGGACACACAGGGCGATCGCTCGTTTGATAGCGTCTTAGTTTTTCACTCAGGGTAATTGAGTGGTACGCCAGCCTCACTCATCGAATCAATGCTGTTTACTTATCTCTTTTTCTTCGCTCTCGCCTTCTGTTGCGCTTCCTTTGATTGATTGTCGTCTTTGTTCTCATTGATTGTCCACCGAATGTGGGAGTATTTGCGGTCAACGCGCTGATGGCTTCGGATGGGGTGATTATCCCAGTAGACATGGCGTACCTGGGACTATTGGGGATAAGGGGTATCGAACGAGCGCTGGCTTTAATTCGAGAGCATTTAGACCACCCGATTCGCATTGCGGGGGTGCTGGCGACCCGTTTTGATGGTCGGAACAACCTCTCGAAAGAGGTTTTTGCTTCGCTCAAGAATCATTTTGGCGACCAAATGTTCAAAAGCGTGATTCCAGAGACAGTGAAGTTACGGGAGGCTCACGTAGCACTCCTCATCGATTTTTGAGTACGACCCAAATGGCACTGGGGCAAAGGCTTATCGTGAATTAGTTGAAGAGGTATACCAATGGCAGTAAGTAAGAATAAGTCACGCTCGGTTCTAGGTGACAACCCTTTGTTACAGGGGATTTTCAGTAAGACGGAAACCAAAACTCCAACTCAAACCCCAGAGCCAAATCCGGAAGAACCTAGATTAAAGAATCAAGAATCAAGAATATAGAGTCCTAGTGTTTCATAGGTTTAACGGGCGATTGCACTCAGAGCTTTATGGATTTCGACCATTGCAGAAGTGTCGAGTTTGCAATAAGCCTTAAGAGCAGCAGTCATCTTCTGCTTTCGCCTTGGTTCTGAGGCTTTGATCATCTCGTCCCAAATAGCTTGGGCTTCGTCACCACGTTTGACTTCTAAATCGTCATAGCTCAGGTCAGGAACAAGAATGGGTAAAACCTTTTTAATGGATGTTTTTCCCAGAAATGCCGGATGCTTGTAGTGCTTTTTGAAGATGTCTTCTTGATCCCAAAGTCGGTTAGCTATTGATTCTAGTTGTTGTCTGTATCTCGGAAAATCTAGAGCGAGCTTCTTCAGCAATTTACTCTCAAAGGATTTATGGTAAACGATTACAGAGCCTACGCGACCGATAGCAGTTACTAAGGCGGCAATAAGAGATGGTCTTGGGTCAGACTCATCAGCGTGGAGATATTCGTAGTGTTCTAAACTATCATCTTCCTGCAAAACGTGACAACTGTATTGGAAAGGAAATTGCTCGTAGGGTTTTAGCCCCTTAAATCTGGGAATGGCAGGATTGTGAGTTTCAAAATCAAAGAAGTGGAGGGGATATTCTAGGTTTGTGAGGCTAGTGGCGATCACCTCTTGATCAATCATCGGCTGTTTAGTCTGAATAGAATCAACGTAGATACGCTGATTCTCGGTGAGTGGAAAGTTAGTAGGCAGGCTCAGGAGGTCAAAGATTTTTCGCTGGACTAAGTCTTTCAATTTTTCCTCGTGAAGACGGGGAATGGTGAATATGGAGGCTTCTGGAATTCCCTGCCAGCATGAGTTTTTAAAGGGACAAGGATTGGGTTTGTCGCAATGTTTGCCAACTGTGAACTCTGGTTCGATATCGCTAGCTAAGGTTGTTTTAGAGTTTTGCAGGAGTGATGGAATCTTCTTGAGAGTTTTATCGACCTTTGATGTGATGTTCTCTAGTGTAAAAAGGTTAGATAAATGCGGATAAAAGCAGTCTTGGGTATTGATGTGCATCAACTTTGTTGTGTTCAGGCTGATTCCCGCACCTATTAAGACATACTTTTGGAGCGCTACGTCTTCAATGTGTTCATCTTTAACTTTGCTGGAAGATTTGACCTCAATCAGTTCCCAATCTCCTGTAGCATTTCGGAGAAGAATATCGCATCGAATGAGCAAACCATCAAAAACGAAGGCGGCTTCAAAAAGGCAAGAGGCTCCTGACAAAGTTGCCTGCTGGGTTTCTTGAATTGCATCTAAGCTGTTTCCTGTAATCAATTTTCCATCTGGAAACTGCTGACGGGCGTAGTGCCCGACCTCATTGCCTTGATTAATGATTCGCTGTTGTGCTGGAGCTAATGCAGTTGCTCGATTAGGCTCTTTCACTTCAAGCCAGAGGCGCTTTTGACATTGCAGACCGCTCATGAAGTTTGACTTCGTGATAAAAAGAGCCATATAAGTAGAATCTCCCAATCTGTAGTTACAGACTTAGAGTTCCCGCTCCAGAGGATGTTGGAACAGATGCAAACTATAAAAATAGGTAGGTACTTGAAATTCAGATGAGTCGATTTCAGCACTACAGGCTCTCTGTTGAAGCTTGGGCAACAACAGAAAGGATTCAACTTACAGAGGAGTGTAGTACTAAACACTTCGGAGACTAGCATTCCGTTTCTGACGAAAATCGCGCCTCCCTTCCCAAAAAAAGCGATCGCATCCCCTAATCCTCAAACGCGATCGCATCCAGCAATTAGAGCGGCAAATTCAAATTTGGGAAACGTTGATAGAGAAGTTGGGAGGAACTGACAGCGAATAAGTATCACGTTTTCTCTGTTTCGGGGACGAGGCGCGATCGCTTCCTGTCCTTAAAGTGATCGCCTCGGTGCTGCCTGTGATTTTCGGATTATTGATTTACCGAGCGTTCGCCTTGTGATTGGCCTGTCAGGGTTTAGGTGTTTAGTGCTGAAATTTTCTTACATAATTCAAGTTGTAACTTTATCTCTTCAGGTAGATCTTTGACATATACCTTACCAGCAATACGAAAACCTAGATCAGAATGACGTGTTTCTACATTATCCAATAAGTTAGATGCCGATAGAAATGGTGCAGACCTATAGAGGTAATCAAGGAAACTTCCTCCTCGAACTGCAACCTTCGTTGATGGGTCATCGCCTAATGCTGGAGGATCTGCTTCTGTACACCACTCCCAGACATTTCCGAACATATCTGAGACTCCCCTACTATTCCAGCGATATCCTAGTAAATCTATCGGAGCAGGTGAAGATGCTTGTTGGTGCGATTGTGGAGTTTGGTTAACCCAAGTTTTTGGATCAAGCCCTAGATACTCAGTTCCTAAGGCAGCGAAGTTCCAAAGCTTTGTAAACGGAATTTCAGTATAGTTGTAAGGATCACACGAGTTAACCCAAGCGCTATATTCAACTGCATCTTCATATGAAACACAGACAACAGGTTTTTCGGGTTCACTAAAATCTTTTTCTTGCCAAGGATAGAAAGGTCCTTGCCATCCACTTTTAACTTCATTGAGTTCATAATAATGCTTTCCTACTGGCTCCTTACCTAGTAGTCTGCTCTCTACAAACTTCTTGTATTGGGCATTGGTTATTGGATGCTTACCAATACAGAAAGCCATTCCTTTTTGGGGATAAATTGGAAGAACAACCATAGTACTTCCATCTGCCCAGGGAATTTCGTAAGGAGTCCACGTAGAATCATCTCTAGATAAAAAGAAGTTTCCTCGCTCTTGCCCAAATGTATAAGGGTAAGGGACACGTTTATCTGAAAATTGACGATTATGCTCCCTTGCTCTCTCTGTCAGCCATTGCATTAGCTCTTGAATCGATAGTTTATTGTCATTATTTTCATCAGCTTCATGAAACTTATCTCCAAGTGCAGAGCAAATATTTGTTGTTAAAAAACCTCCTTCTAATTCTTCAAGTTCGCGTGCTCTTTCCAAGCGATCACTTGCCATGAGTACCAAGTGATTATTAGGATGAATGAGCTCCTCAATCGGCTCACCTACGGCATTTCTCAACCCAGTCATATTTACAGCAGCACCTGCATGACAACAATCAAGTATAAGCAATGTGCTATGGGCTTTACAAAAACGGAATGCCTGTATTATGTCCGAAACAAGTATTGATGTAGTACCAAGCCGATTGATTTCTGTATTGTCCCACAGGAGAAAAAGTGCTCCTTTTTCAAGAATTCCATGACCTGAAAAATAACATACAAAGGTATCTTCTGAAGTACACGATTCAGCAAATTCATAAAGCTGCTCACGAACCTCAAACGGTTTTGCTCCAAATTGTGGAGACATGACCTCAAAGCCGCAGCGAGAACCTTCAAGACAAGCTTTTATACGTTCTGCATCCTTACGAGCATACCTTAGAGGGCTAAGGTTAGTAGGCCCGTTCGATCCCACTACAAAAGCTCTACGCATTCCATTACCTCTAAGCAGCGGTATTTGTGATCTCTATTTCAAAGCCAAGTGCTTTAATCTTTATTTCCTGCTGTCCTTTGTCTCTTGTAGATTCCAAAAGTTTTGATCGTCTTATCCATTGCATCTTTGGTTCACCAGAACTGTCTCTAACAACGTTTCCAGCAGAATCTTCGACTGGAACTAAAACAGTTTCATAAACTACAACATCTTTATAAGTTAAAGATTGAATTGCTTTTGAAAGAATAGGGGTAAGAGCTGCTACAAGTGCTGCTGATGCCAATATTATTATTGCAACGTCCTTTTCCCCAGAACCAAGCTTGGCAGGATCTTGTCCTTTATGTTCCTTAACTGCACAACCTTCACGCTTTAGAAGATCTTCCAAATTGATTCCGTTGTCCGCCAAAATATCTTCAACCTCAGGCGAGGCAAGTACAAAAAGCTCCGTCTGCCCTTCCATGAATCTCTCCAGTTTATTTGCCAGCCTAAAATTGCTGTTAAAACAGCAAATATACAAATCTTTCTATATGAGACTCAGGCTTAAGATAGATTTCAGGACAAAGCAAAAAAACTTAATTCACTGGTTTTGTGCTGTAAGCGACAATTTTACGTTGTTCACACATTATTTCCAAAGCTCACCATTTAGCTGAAGCTTCCATATGACGATGGCAAAGAGTTTCTGTGGTGAGTAGGATTGGGCAATGGCTTGGATTTTCACTAAGTCAAGCATCGCTATTCCTCACTTTTCCGCTCTGCCTGCTTTGCCCGAATTGCAGAACGGACTAACTTTACCTGATACGGATCGGCATCCTTGCGCCAAACGAGTCGATGCCCCCTCAACTCGGCACAGTGTTCTTCCAAACATTTCAGCCAACCGTTGCGATCGCTAATTGCCTTCCAATTGTCGAGCAACCCCCAATCCTCCTCTTGCCGACTCAACTTGGCAAATTTCTCGTAGAGGGGATAGTCTGATTTGACCAGCAAATCCTTCTGATGCAGCACTGGCGGATTGTCATTTGGATCGTAGTCCCGGTAGTGAACGTGCAAATCCCGCAAATCGATCTGCATACTCGTGTACAGTGCAGGATGAGGAGCGGTGTCGAAGTCCGGGTAAAACTGATAAGTAATCTTAGGCTTGCGAAAGTGAAACTTGACAACTGTTGCCTCTTCTGGGCGACCGATGGTGCGGGAAGCACAGCCTTCATACAGACGTAGTAGCGGGTCAAGAGCTTCGATCGCCGAAACATGAACCCAAAGAGAATTGGGAAGCTTCTTACCGATGGGGCTACTTTGACAGCGTTCCCCAATTGTCTCTAAATTTCCCACACTCATCAGCATGATATCAGCCGCCGTGCAGGCTTGGTGGTAGCTACCGAAAAGGCACTTGATATCGTTGCGAACATCGGCAGCTAAATCTCGCGGTTTGGGACGACGGCTGAAGTGGGAAAGGGCAAGATAAACCAGCAAATCCTGACGACGACGTTCGGTGATTTCATCCCACTCTTGAGGATTTGTTGCTTGTAGAACAATCTGGAAGGCGCGGCGCAAGTTGCCGAATTCAGCGCTCAAGGCTTCCTCTTGTGGCAACTCGTCCTTAACTGGGAGTCGCCCTCGCTCCGCCACAAACGCCATCAGGGGAGCCAACAGTTCTTTGTAGTCCTCAAATCGCTTGCTAGCCAGTTGAATCCTGGGAACCGAGACACGCGATCGGAACCGAGATGCTCTAAAACTTTGCGCCTGTGCTTCATCTCGAAAAATGAAGTAGACACCCAGAGCCACTGGAACCGCATCAACGCCCAGCACTTGGTCGATGTAGAGCTTCAGTTCCTCCTGATCGTAATACTTCTGAAACGTATTTCGCGTCGTGATTACCCCATCCCCGTAGGCAATCTGGCTGTTCCCTTGAGTAATCAAAACTTGCGCTGCCACAATCAGCACTTTGCGGGTTAGTTCCCAGGCTTTAATCAATGCCTCTCGTCGCTCTGCTTGGGATTCAATCACGTTGATGACGTAGCCCAAGTTGACGATATCTGCCGAACTCAGGGGTGTATCAGGGCGATAATAAGGGTCCCAACCGGAACTGCTGTACCCGAATTTGGCAACCCGCTCGATGTCTCCCCCCAGTCCGCAGCCATAGTCAAAAAATGTTGTTTCTGGCGTGAACAGACTTGTTTCCAAGGCTAGCCGCATCGGCTTGGAGAAATCGTTGCGGCTGATGGCGGCTTTGTGCCGGTCAATCTTGATTGAGGACGTTTGGGAATTGACAAGCGATCGATGAACCAAGCTGTGCCCCTGAAATGTTACCTTGAACTGTGCGAGTCGCTCCTCCCATGCCAAGCGAGTCCCGATGGCACGGGCATTATCCAGCAATCCCAAGGCTTCTTCCTGGCGGGTCAATGCCGCAAACTGTTGATAGTGGGGGTAGTCTGGGGTAACGAATGTCTCCTTACGATGCAGAATGAACGGGTTATCCGTGTTGCTGTAGTCGCGGTGGTTTACTTCACGGTTCGTTAAATTAACCTGAATACTGGTTTGTAGAGCCGGATGGGGATTGGCATCAAACTCTGGATAGAACAGGTAAGAAATACTGGGTTTGCTGATATTGAACTTGACAAGTGTTGCGCCTTCGACATCAGGGGCAATCTGACGAGCTTCACTCTCGTAGTCTTGCAGGAGAGGGTCTAACGCTTGTAGGGCTGTAACGTGGACGTATAAAGCATCAGGCAAAAGCTTGCCCACCTTACTGCGTTGGCAAGTCGCAAAAATTTCGCTGAATTGGTCAAAACTACAGAACATCGATTCAGCAGCTTTAGATTTCGCCTGTTGACATTGATTGGAACTTATTATGCTACTGCTGGCGGTGTTTTGAAGAAGTTAAAGCTGACAATCTTTGCTCGAAGATGGCATCAAGGCGGGAGAACGCTTCTTCTGTATTATCGCTGGGCTTCCTGAATAATGCTTTCCCAAAGGGCATTGAGAGCTTGCAGGTTTGGGCAGAAAGCCATAATACAAGAATTTACTAACGCTGAGCTTCGCTAAAGCGATCGCGCCAGTTTTGGGTTTGACTTGAAGCGAATATCTCGCCAGACTTAGAAGGGTGCAATCGCACGTCTCACCCGATCCCTCCCGCGATTGCGCGAAGCGCAGCGCCAGAGGCGATTGCGCTCTTAGCCTATAAAACTGGAATTCATGGCGGAACAAATTAGCCTTCCTTTAGAAGGCGTTATTACTCAAGTCCCTGATGTCAATCCCGTCTTTGCCCGTCACGAGACGTTTCACCCTCGGTTTGGTTGGCTGAAGAAGGGTTTTGATTGGGCAAAGCGAGATTCAGAGGTTTTTCTGAGAGACGATGCGCCTGTTCGTTTAGGCGTTGGGAAGAACATGGTTACTTCCATTCGCTACTGGTGTTCTGCCTTCAAGGTACTTGAGGATGATCCAGATGTTACTAGTAAGGCTCGTTACAGTACCCCGTCAGATTTTGGCAAAAAGCTTTTAGATGAAAACGGTTGGGATGAGTTTCTAGAAGACCCAGCTTCCTTATGGCTCCTGCATTGGAATCTGCTCAAGCCTACCTGTGAAGCGGCTGCTTGGTATTTTACATTTCATGTCTTTCACCAAGTAGAATTTTCGGCAGACGACTTGTTTGAGGCTCTTTGTAAATATAGGGACAGTCTGGGCAGTCGTATCGTCGATGCTTCGCTGAAAAAAGACATCACCTGCATTTTGCGGATGTATGTGGAACAAGGTTCTAGAACAGGTGTCAGCGAGGATTCCATAGATTGTCCTTTTACAGAGTTAGGAATCATCCAGACGCTGGGAGATTCAAAACGCTACACGTTTCAGGTTGGTTCAAAAGCTAACCTACCTGCTGAGGTTGTCGTTGCAGCTTGTTTAGAGTTCGCTGCCTCGAAGGGAAGCCAGAAAACGATATCTATTTCCAGTCTCACTTTCGATCCGGGTAGCCCTGGCTTAGCCTTTAAGCTGAATGAAAGTGCGCTCTGTGATGCGATCGAGCAGGTAGAGCGATGGTCAAACTACCTTACACTATCTGACTCGGCTGGGTTGATTCAGTTTTCCTTTACAAGGAATGCAAATGAACTAGCACAGGATATCCTAGACAGGTACTTTAGTACTAGACGCGGTGGGGCAAAGTAATGAAACGACCACTATCTCAATATTTCAGCGTCGATCGCCGCTATTCTCGTTCGATTAATCTAGAGCGGGATCTAGAGCGGGTTGAGGCATTGGTAGGATATGTCCCCACCGAACGGTCAGTTGATGCCCTCAGACGAATTTTGAAGGGGTTGACAGACTCCCAAGCTAATCGTGCTTGGACGTTGACAAGCGTGTATGGCACGGGGAAATCGGCTTTTGTCCATTATCTCGTCTCTCTTTTTGCTCCAGTAGATAATTCAATGCGCTCCTCAGCGTTAGAGATTACTCAAAAGGCACTGGGGTCTGATAGTGCCGAGTACTGTAGTTTAAGAGATGCTATACCCAGCCAAGGTTTATTTCGTGCTGTTGTCACTGCACAGCGCGAACCGATTGGCAATACCATTGTCCGCGCTTTGGCACGAGGGGCGAGGCTATTTTGGTCACCAGCCAAACAGGCAAAAATTGCGATCGCTCGTCAATTAGTAGACCTAGAAGCAGAGATTTCCAGTGGTGAGACGGTAAACAGCCGAGAAATTCCCAACCTAGTGCAGGAAGTTGCCCAAGCTGCCAAAACAGATGTCTTCTTAATTATTGATGAACTGGGCAAGAATCTAGAATTTGCTGTCTACAACGAAGGGGCTGAAGACTTATATCTATTGCAGCAGTTATCTGAACTGCCAAAAGATAGCGGTTCGGCTGTCTATTTGCTTGGAATATTGCACCAGGCGTTCACAGACTACGGTCAGAGATTAGCTGCTGTCCAGCGTAATGAATGGGCAAAGATTCAGGGACGGTTTGAGGATATTCCGTTCACTGAGTCAGCAGGGCAGATGGTACGGTTGATGGGTCAGGTCATCAATCAATCTGAGGCGGAACAGTTTGATTGTGCAATTTCCAACCAAGCTCAAGAATGGATTGAGAGTCTAGACAGTATTACCAAAGCTGAAGAACTAACTTCTAAAGATTTAGGTGCTGTCTACCCCTTACATCCACTGGCAGCGTTGGTGTTGCCCATGTTATGCGCCAAGTATGGGCAGAACGATCGCTCGCTATTCACATTTCTCACGAGTTCTGAACCCTATTCTTTTCGGAATTTTTTGGAAGAGGAAACGCTTAATGGATCGATTCCAGAAACCCTAAAGCTCGATCGCGTCTATGACTATTTCATTGAAGCGGCAGGTATGGGTTTGGGATCTAGACCCAACTTACAGCGGTGGGTGGAGATTCAGAATTTAATTGCCGATGCCAAACACCTTGATGACGATTATCTCAGGGCTTTGAAAACAATCGGCACGTTAAACCTAGTGACGACGACTGGCGCGGTTAAGGCAACGCCTGAATTGGTATCGTTGGCATTGTGCGATTTACCCAAGGATGAAGACCAACGGCAGAAATGGGACGATATTATCGATCACCTGTTAAGACGAAATGTTATCACCCATCGTCGGTTACTAGATGAACTGCGGCTTTGGGAAGGGTCTGATTTTAATGTAGAGGGTGAGGTGGCTGCTCTAATCGAGCAAGAGCGATCGCCTTTAGCCAGTCTTCTATCTGAAAATTACCCTCTTAAGCCTTTAGTCGCTCAACGGCATAGCTATAAAACAGGGACGTTGAGATATTTTGAGCGGCGATATGTTGATGCTGCCGAAGATTTAGCCAAACTTCGTTGTGAGAGCAAGGATGCTAATGGGTTGATTGCTTGCTGGTTAGATGAGGAACTACC
This sequence comes from Microcoleus sp. FACHB-SPT15, assembly GCF_014849525.1. Lineage (NCBI taxonomy): Bacteria > Bacillati > Cyanobacteriota > Cyanophyceae > Oscillatoriales > Microcoleaceae > Microcoleus > Microcoleus sp. FACHB-SPT15. The sequence continues at coordinate 39,261 of NZ_JACJNU010000037.1, forward strand.
AAGCGAACCTCCAGCCAAAACAGCCGATGGCAAGCCGCTAATTGTTTTATGTGCAACAAAACTAGGTGTCCTACGAGTTCAGGCGCTAGAATTCGCTGCACTTCAGAAAATCCAAAGGAGTGCTTTACAACTGCAAACGGATGCTGTTGCTAGGCGCGAAGTACAGTATCGGTTATTCGACACTAAACGATTGCTTGATGCAAGCTTAAGCCAAGCATTTGATGTGGCTGTTAATCAGAATGTGTGTTGGATTCGGGGAAAACGTGAAAGGATAAGCCACGTTACAGACTTTAATGCAAAGCTGTCGAAGGTTTGTGGTGAGGTTTATCACAAAACTCCGATTCTTTGGAATGAGCTAATTAATCGCCGGGAATTAACGACTCAAGGTGCTAAGGCAAGGCGGGAACTAATTGAGGCGATGTTGGAGCATTCCGATAAGGAAAGAATGGGATTAGAGGGGTATGGTCCCGAAGTCGCCATGTATTATTCCCTGCTAGAGGAGACGAAAATTTATCGCGTTGAAGAACAAGAGTGGGGATTCTACCCACCTCAAAAAGAGTCTGGTTTGTGGAGTCTTTGGCAGGCAATTGAGGAGTTCTGTCTGCAAGCGAAGGACAAACAGCAGAGCTTAGACAAACTCTACCAGTACTTAGAAGCACCACCTTATGGGGTTAAGCAGGGACCGATTCCAGTGCTGCTGGCGGCTGTATTGCTATACCACGTTGATGATGTGGGTGTTTATAAGGATGGGACGTTTATCCCAATTTTAGGGGCAGAACATTTTGAGCTGCTGGTGAAAGACCCTTCGCGGTTTTCAGTTAAGTATTTTGAAATTGCTGGTTTGCGATCGCAAGTCTTTAAGGAACTCGAAGCGATTTTGCGATCGCCCAAGATGCGGATACCTACGGGAGTCCGGAACGTGACGGTGCTAGCGGTAGCTAAGCCTCTATTTCAGTTTGTGAGAAAGCTACCTGCCTACACACTCAAAACCAAGCGCCTGAGTTCGGAAGCGCATGATGTCTTGCAAGCCTTGCAGCAGGCACAAGAACCGGATGAACTTCTGTTTACATCCTTGCCTCTAGCTTGTGGGTTGCCGCCTATCGGTACGGGTGAAGCTGAGGATAGCGAAGCGGACGCAGCCGAAAGCGAGTATGGTACAACGGCGAAAACGTTACGGAAAAAGCTAGTTCAGGCGCTTCACGAGATTCAGACTGCCTATGACCGCTTGCTGAGTGAATGTAAGGCACGTCTGCACGATGCCTTCGGGGTTAGTAGTAAGGAAGCCAAGCTGCGGGAGGATTTGCGGGTTCGAGCAACCTATCTAATGGGGCAATCTGTTGAACGCACTCTGAAGAGGTTCACGCTGGCAGCAACGGATGAGACAAAAACCGATACAGAGTGGTTAGAAGCCCTGGTAATGATTGTGGCGGATAAACCTGCTGAATCGTGGACGGATGAAGATGTTACGGGGTTTGAGATTAAGCTGAGTGACATTGCTAGGCGATTTAAGAACCTGGAAGCCCTACAAAAGGAGGTTGCCGCCAAGGGTGAGGGGTTTGAGGCACGCAAAATTACAGTCACTCGTCCAGATGGAGAGGAAACCAACCGGATGGTTTGGTTTGACAATGAGCAAAAAGATCGGATTGAGTGTCTCCTGGAGGAAATTTTGGGAACACTAAGTAAGTACGACAATCAATTACAGCAAGCTGTCGTTGCTAGACTGACTGAGAGGGTTCTGGGTTCAGTTCCCCAAGACAACCTTGCTCAGATTCGGGATAAGCGACAAGATCAAGAGTATGAGCAAGAAAAAAGTCAGACACATTCTAGGTCTATCAGGCGGCAAGGATAGTACCGCTTTGGCAGTTCTACTGCACAAGGAGATTCCAGAGATGGAATACTTCTTTTGCGACACTCACAAGGAACTGCCAGAGACTTACGAATATCTTGAGCGCATTAAGGCACGTCTAGGTATCAAGATTCACTACCTCAGCGCCAAGCGGGGGTTTGATCACTGGCTTGATATATACGGAGGATTACTGCCCTCACCTAAGATGCGCTGGTGTACCAAGCAAATGAAGATTCTTCCCCTAGAGAAGTTCATCGGTGACGATGAGGCGATCAGTTACATTGGTATCCGAGCTGATGAAAATCGTGAGGGATACATTTCTACTAAGCCCCATATCAAGCCTGTCTTTCCCTTCAAGGAAAAGGAACTTGTAAAAGCAGATATCATCCGTCTACTTGAGGACAGTGGGATTGGATTACCAGACTACTACCGTTGGCGCAGTCGGTCGGGCTGTTTTTTCTGCTTCTTCCAACGGAAGTATGAGTGGGTAATGTTAGCAGAGGAACATCCTGATTTATTTGCCGAGGCTGTTGAGTATGAGCAAGAGCATAGCGACGGCAGACAATATACCTGGACTCAGGGGGAGACTTTGCTAGAACTGCTTGCCCGTAAGGAGCAAATTATCGCTGAACATGAAAAGGCAATATTGAGGGAGAAGAAAGATAATCCTAACCGAGCGTTAGCTCAGGTATTGGAAGAGGTGCTTGATAGCGAGGATGATGAATTGCCGTGTCTTGCGTGTCATCTTTAGTCAATAACGAACTTTCTTAAAGGAGTAAAGATGATTGACACCTCTAAAGCTTTCGGCACTTCGAGCGAGACAGTATCGCCATTCTTTCAGCGATCAGGAGTTAGCTATTTAGCAACTCTTTGGAAAGTCTTTTCCTTTTATAAAAGGCGTGGTTCACCAACTCGCCAGACTGAGCAGGAAAATTAATTTTATTTTTGCTACAAAAACAAGTTATGCCTAAACTACAACTCAGTTTTCATACTACCTTTGCTCTTAAAAAAGAAGATCTGCTCAAAATTATTCAGGCGGCTTCTGAAGAAAAGGGCTTAAACGATAGTCTAGAGGACTTGATAGAAAAAACTGGTCTAGGTAATAAAAAAGTTGTCCCGATGAAAAGTTGGGGAATTCGTGCAGGCTTAATTGATAAAAGCAGTAATCGCCTGAGTCCGGAAGGCAAACTGGTTCTCGCAAAAGATCCCTACTTAGAGTCTCCTGTCACTAACTGGTTGATGCACTTTTACCTCAGCCTGGGTGACAAAGGACTCCAAACTCCACCAAAAAATCCTACTGACTGGGGCGGTTGGACGTATTTTGTCTATACTTTCCTGCCCCAATATCGTGCTTTCACAACCGATGAATTGGTTCACACCAGTGCCCTGATCTTTGACCAAGAAACTCCTAAAAACCTGACCAAAAACTTCAAGATTGTTCTACGAGCATACACCGAAGAGCAGGCATTAGCGAACTGTAAGTTTCTCACTCAAGCAGATGACCAGTTCATTGCCGGACACCCCAACCTACCGAATCCTTACCTGACAGGCTACTTTCTAGCAAAGCTTTGGGAGCGTGACTTCAAAGATGAGCGGTCTGTTCTCACTGAATCTGTCCTAAATCATGGCATGGGACTGGCTCCTGTCTTAGGAATTAACACAGAAGACTTACAGGAGCAACTCAACACGCTAGAGACATACAACATTATTGAGCAACGACGGGCAGTACCCCCCTTCCAAATTATTCCGCGTTGGGACGACCCCCTTATGCTGCTGGAGAAAGCCTATGACAGCGATCTCTAACCTCCTCCTCCGTAATGCTAGACCCGACGATCGAGTACACTTGCTGCTCTGGGATACCCCTAACCCTGTCGAGTTAAGCCAAATCACCCTTTATAACGGTGCTCAGCGAGTGAGCTATCGAGAAAACCTAGTGCAACGGATTAGCCCTGGCGCAAAATTTTTGACCCTGCATCACCAAGTCGATGAAGAGTTAGAAATCATCAAATCCATCTGTGACCAAGCAGTAAAACCAGTCGTGCTGCTAGAGGGCTTGGATTGCCTGATTACCTATCTAAATACCCAGCCTGGTGACTATATCACACTTTTCTGGAGCAGTTTAGAAAACACTCGTAAGCTGCACCGTCTTTTGTGGATACTACTCCCCCATAAACTAGCCCCAAAAACTTGGTCTGAAGCTCGCATCAAACGCATCCCATCCACCTCTCTCTGAAACGGACGCTCAATCTATGCTCCTAAACCAACTCGTCAGAATTAATGAAGCTGGAATTGTCGCAGATTCTGTCAACTTTGGCTTGATGGAGGAGCAGGAGACAAATCAGAAGCTTTGTAAAGGGTTTGTCTTTAACTATGACAAGGACAAGCCTGAAGAATCGACCATTGGTGTGCTAGAAGCCTTGCGAAGCAGTTACGACAGCCGCAATCACGCCAACGTTCATTTACTAGTTCAGCAATACGGCAAGGGCAAGTCTCACTTTGCCGTCGCGATCGCCAACTACTTCAGCAAAGCCGCAGATAGTCCCGAAGTCCAGGGGATTTTAACTGCAATTGAAAACGCCGCAGGTCGGACTAACGGCACTGCCGAAAGGCTGCGGCTTTACAAAAAACGCGGCAGACATCTAGTACTCTGTCTGAGTGGCGATCGCTCCGGCGACATCAGAAAGCACTTCCTCCAATCATTACTCAAGACCTTAGAAGCCGAAGGAATTACCAATTCTGTCGCCCAACATATTTGCAGTGAACCCCTCAGCTACCTACAAGGATTGAATGCAGACCAACGGGAACGAGCAGACACGTACTTAGAGAGTATTGGTAGCCCCGATGGTGACTTAAACTCCATCACTCAACAACTGCAAAAAAACAACCCGGCGGTGATTCCCACCCTCAAAAATCTTGCCAAACATCTCACAGGCTTTGTTCCCGACTGGAATGTTAACCTGGACATTGAGGAAATCCTAAAAGACCTGATTACCACGCACTGTTCAGGAGAGACCCCCCGATTTCAAGGTGTTCTGATTCTGTTTGATGAACTCAACTTCTACTTACAGAACTGGGCAAAAGATCCGATTGGTGCAGGTGGAACCGCGCTGCAAAACATCACCAATATCTGTGAAGCCTATAAAGGCAAAATTGCCTTACTGAGCTTTACGCAAGTTGACCCAGCAATGGGAATAGGTATTCCCGCAGGTGCGCTTGAGGATCATCGACGACTAGTTTCCCGCCTTGCCCCCAAAGGCAGTACCTACCAAAAAGTGGCTTCTAGCTTGGAATTAGTGCTGGATAACTTACTCATTAAGGACAAAGACACCCCTGAGTGGAAGTCGTTTTGGACAACTTGGAACGATGCCTTGCGCGGCGAAACAAACAATGCTTACGAAAAACGAATAACGCTCTATAAACAGAAAGGCTGGACTCGCGACAAGTTTCATCAAGTCCTGACGATTGGCTGCTTCCCTCTCCATCCTCTAACGGCTTACTTGCTCTGCAATCTCTCCTTTACTGTCGATCGAACGGCGTTGCAGTTCATCAAAAAAGAAGTCAAAGCGTTTATTCAGAATCAACCATTGACGCGGGGGCAGGCAGACAGCAAACTCAACTTCATTTATCCGATCGCCCTAGTTGATACCTTCCTCGAAAACTTTGCCGATGACTCGAACTATAGCAAGTATAAAGAGGCTTACAGCGCAGTAGTTGGATCAGATAATCTGCATGAATCGCTTGTCCTAAAAGCGCTGTTTCTCTATCATGCCAGTAGCGGTAAACTTGCCAAGACAGACCGAGAACCTCATGAAGAAGTTTTATCGAGCCTAACAGGTTTATCGGTGCTAGAAGTAAAAACAGCCCTCGATCAACTTGCGAATACACGGGATGTCATCTACTACAAACCAGAAGTGAAATTGTATCGCTTTTGGACAGGTCCCACTCCTGGGGGTATTGAGGAAGAAATTGAAGAACAAATCAAAGAAAGAAAGCAGGACATCTCGCTCTATCCAGTCGTTGCCTTTTGTCAGTCGAACATTGAGCAATTCCTAGGTAGTAAAACTCTAGCTGCCCAACATTTTGTTGAGACAAATAAACTTGTTTTGGCTGATTGGAAATTTGAGTATAAGGTCTACACCATTGATAGTTTTATCCGTGACTTGAATAGTGATCTAACCTTGAGGAAGACAGAAGAACGCGGCTTTCTGGCGTATATCTTGGCTGAAACACAGGCAGAACTCCAAGATTTTCGTCGGAGAGTAGATGCTCTCTTGGCAAAGTCGGCAATTCGCGATCGCATTGCTGTAGCCATCCCCTCTGATGAAACAGGCGAATTAGCCAAGGTTTTGTTGAAGATTCAACTTCTAAAAAATAAAGAGGTGACTGAGCGGCGTAGTCTAGGTGCAGCTTACGAAGAACAATTGAAACGTTGGCAAGATCAGGTCAATACCCAAGCTGAAAACTTGTTGAAATCCTGTACCTATCACTGTGTTGGACTAGACAAAATCCCTCCGGCTGAGCGAGAAAAACCTCAACGAGTCATTAGCGTTCTACTAAAAAATCTATATCCCTTTGTACCCCCAATTGATGGGATTGAGAAGCTAAAGTCAGGTCATACGACAGGTAGTAAGGTCGTTGGATTTGTCTCCCGGCAGCTTTTAGCAGAAAATCTAACATTTCCTTTCCCCGACAACACCTACAAATTTGTTGATGACCTATTTGTCAGTCACTGGAAGTTACTCAAGAAGACTTCTCAAAGATATTCAGCTCAAGAACCCAAGCAGGAGCGGATAAAAGCTGCTTGGGATTTGATCTCCAAGATGACTGAATTAGATGGAGTAAACCAAGTAATTGATTTACAAAAGCCGGAAAGAATAGTTGACCTACAGCAGATTTGGAAAACTCTCTCTGCGCCGCCTTATGGTTATAGCGAATATACCTTCACTATGCTTTTGGCAGGATGGCTATCATACCACCGAAAAGAGGTCTCTCTGAAAGGAAATGCGACTATTCCTCCTGCTAGCAAAAAAGGTGCCGCATCAGTAACTGTAGAAACTAAGTCATTGAAAGACTGGGCAGCGACAAACATCCTAGAGAAACCAGATGATTTTGTCAAAAAATGGATTGTCACAGGCAAAGCAAAACTGATCCGACGCAAGAAAATTTCACCTCCACCTCCACCTCAATCATCCATTAACTACAGCGAAGCAGAGCAATATCTCCAGGTAATTCAAACCTATTTAGAGGCAGGTGAACCCGATCCAACCGAAGTCATTGCCATCACAAAAACTAGAGATCAGGTCAATTCAGGCGTTACTCGCATCAGAGATTGGTTTCAACCTGTAGAGGCAGCCGCAGAGCTAAGTGATACGGCACCGCTCGAATCACTATTAGAGATCTATCCCAAGCTGCTTTCAACTCCACCTGCAATCATCATTAGAGATGATGTGATTTCCGTTCAGCCGACCCAACAACAACGCGATCGCCAAGCCCAAGCTTTACAATTTGTGGGTGAAAAGATTGAGCAATGGGTAGATGCTGAGAGTGAGCGATCGGAATCGCTGCCAACAGAAGAAGCCTGTGGAACTTACAGAGCCGAAGTTCAGAGAATTTTGACCCAAATGAGCCAGGTGTCGAGTTTACCTCCTCATCTGACTGATACCTTGCAGTATTCTCTCCAAACCGCAGAGCGTCGGTTACTGGAACTCAAAGAAGCGGCAAAGGTAAAAGATTGCTTATCTCAAATTCAGAGTCGGTACAGAGCATTGGGAAACTCCCCAAGTCAGCAGGATTACCTCTCAACTCGTGATGAAATTGAGGCATTGGCTTATGCTGTTCCGGCAGTGAAGCAGGAGGAAGCCTACAAACAAATCTTGCAAGAGCTGGATCAACAGTTTAATGATCTAACCCAGCAAGTAGAAATCTGGGAAGAAAAATCTTTGGGCTTAGATTCTCCTGATCAAATCCATGAGCTAATGGAGGAAATCAATGGCCGACGCTACCGCTTTACAGAGGACGAGAGCATTCAGAAAATCACCAAGTTACTGGAATACCTCAAGCGAGAGCTAAGTAGAGGGCAGAGTAAAGATGATGCCGTTAAAGCAATCAAGGCAACGCTCTCCAATGCCAATCGTAAATTGGAGCGTATCCGTGATGTAGCGGCAAATAAGCTGTCCGACGCATTCCAGAGCTACCAAGAATTGATGGAAATCACTCTTCCGTCTGTCGATTCATCCATTGCTTTAGAGAAATATCAGCAAGAGCTAGAAGGGTTTAAAGTCAAAGGGCGAAGTGCTCTTGTTTCAGAAGGATTTGCTAAGGTCTATGATCTAGAGCTAAAACGGCTGGAAGACTACGATAAACTGAACGCTTCTCTTCAACAGCGCCTGAACTTTATCGCACGTTATGAAGACTTTACAGATGTAAAAGCCAGCCTTGAGCAGTCCCTACAAAGTCTTGAGATTCGATATCGAGAACTGCAAGAGCAACATCAAGAGCAGCAAAGACAAGCACAAGATGAGCAAATTATCCGCTCCATTCGCAGCACGTACAAATTACCCAAGACAAATACGCTGCAATTTCTAGAAGACGGAATCAGAGAGGTACAAGAGTCGCAGGGTAGACTTTATGATGCAGCCTCTTTCACTTCAGAGATTGAACAAATATTGCAGTCTCTTCGAGACAAAGTTACCAACCACAAAAGAAGCCTAGAGGATTTTCACGAGCGCCTTTCCTGCATAAACGACCTCAAAGGCTTAGAGATGATTCAAACAGATCATGCCAAATTAGGTTTTGTCTTCGAGGGTTCTACAGAGTATTCAGCCTACCAATCACTCCAGCAGCAAATTCAACAATTGAGAGATGATTTAGACAAACTGCAAAGTTTGGAAGCACAATGCCAACAAAGTTTTTCGATTGCCGATTGTCGCAAAGTGCTAGAGGCAATCGGCAATGAGCGAGGTACGCTACACAATCGGGAGCGTTTTCAACAAAAGCTCACTGAGCTAGAGGGCAGTTTACAGAGCAAACTGCAAATCTCTATCCAGGAGCTAGAAGAATTTGAGCAGAAATTAGACGATTTAGAGACAGCAAAAGAAGCCAAGAGATTACACGGAGAGTTACTGAAAAACTCATCACGCTACGCTCACTCAGACTCAGCCAATCGATATGAAACAATCAGTACAAACTTTCAACTCCTGATCGATCTGCTGCAAATTTCTGAGGCAGAGAGTGGTAAGACCCTTGAGGCTTGTCAGGCTCAATTAGAGAAATTAAGCCGATGGAATGAGGGCATAGATACCCTACTTCCTTCGCTCCAAGAACGCTTTGATGCCATTTATCAAGTCACGGAGAAAGCTAAGGCTCAGATCCTGAAACGGCAACAAACTGATGTAGAAAAGTGGCTGAAAGGGCTGGAAAATCAGGCAGCAGAACTCGGCAATCTGACAGATGAGGTGGAAAAAGGCAAACTTGCCAATAGGCTGTTACAAAAGATTCAACGTGACCAAACCCAATATATTGAGAGGTTAAGTTCGAGCCATCAAGACTTCTTAAAATCAATTGAGCATCAATGTGAGGCAGAAATTGACAAGGATCGAGAAAACCAGATTAAGGTCTTGTTCCAGCAGCTTCCACGTTCTCAGCGAGTGAGCTTGTATCGTCAGTTAGAAGCTTATCTGTCAGACCCGACGGAGGAATTCAATGGCTAAAATCACGCCTTTTGGTCAGCCTGCGAATGAGGGGGAACGGGATGCGATTTACTACCTGCGCCGTTTGCCAGATACCTTTGAAATCTTCCACAACCTGGAAATCAAACAGAATCAGGAAACGTTTGAAGTCGATCTAGTCATTCTTGCTCCCCAATGCGTGTTCGTAGTGGATGTCAAGGGAACTCATGGCCAGATCGAGATTATTGGACCGCGCTGGTATCCAGAAAATCGCCAGTATTATGCTTCCCCCGTCGCCAAACTCAGGAACATCGCTAAAGTCCTAAACACTTTACTCAAAGACTCTAATCGCTTGAAACCCGATTTGGGACGGGTTCATGTTCATGCCGTTACGTTGATGATTGCGGAAGATGTGAACATTATTGACCTCGATGGTAGGGATAGCGATCACATCACCTACTGCAACGAGAAATGCATCACCTACTTTCAAAGCCATGACTTTATTCCATCCCATCGTCTAAAAGATATTCGTGCCTTTTTCTCTGATATTAAACGAGCAATTCAAGGTAAAGCACGCGCTAAAAGCTCTCCACCTCGCTATCGAGATTGGCAGGTTGAAGAAGAACTCGGTAGAACCGATCGCTATACGGAATATCGCGCCAGACATCTGCTGATGGGTGCGAGTGGTTGGACAGCACGCTTGCGGGTGTACCGCGTTGACCCCTATCAAGACCGAGCCGAGCGTGAGGCTGAACAGAAGCTTATCAGCAATGCCTTCCAGTCTGTCTATCAGATTCCTAAACACTCCAACATCCTTAACGTACAGGAGTTCTTCGCGGCTGAGGATGGAGACTGTTTTGTCTTGGTGACTGAGGATATTCCAGGTCAACCGTTGCGACAACACATCAAGAAACAGAATCTGCCACTCAACCAGAAACTTGACTTCATTGGGGAGGTTCTAATCGCCCTTGATCATGCCCATAAACATGGCGTGATTCACCGTAACTTGACTCCAGATAATATTTTGGTCGGCATTGATGGTCAGATTCGCCTGATTGGGTTCGACTATGCCCGGATCAGCAATCGCACCAGCACCATCGCGCATGATATCGTAGACGACTTGGAGATTGATGCCGTCTATCAGGCGACAGAATGCTACCGCGATCCAGCAAAAGCAAGTGTTGCATCGGATTTGTTTTCAGCAGGGCTAGTATTCTATGAGCTATTAACGGGCAAACAAGCCTTCGAGAGCGCGGAGCAAATCTGTGATCAAACGGCTATCTTCTCAATTAAAGCGTCCATCCTACAGCCTGACCTTTCCTCTGGGATAGACGGCTGGCTACAAAAACTCTGCGCGTTTAATCCCGTTGATCGCTTTTCCAGTGCTGATGCTGCCCTGAAAGAGTTGACTACGCTAGCCACGCTGCAAACCTTAGATTTGGCGAATCTGCCTGTCGATAGTCCTATAGATGATCGATATAGGGTGATCGAGCGTCTGGGTCACCCCGGTAGCTTTGCAGTTGCTTATAAAGTCCTAGACACTTTGGATGAGACTGTTCTGGTGTTAAAGCTTGTTACGCGCGATCGCCGCTCGGTTTATGAGCGGCTGCGGCAAGAATACAAGACTCTAAGGCAAATCCCAGAACATCCTCATATTGTGAAGGTGATCTTTGCAGGTCATCTGAAGGATGACACTCCCTTTATTATTTTTGAATATGTAGAAGGACAGGATGTTGAGCATTTCTTAGAATTAAAAACTCTCACTCTAGAAGAATCAGTTCAGATTGCTCAACAAACAGCGTTCGGCTTAGCCCACCTTCACCAGCACGGTGTTTATCATCAAGACATCAAGCCTTCTAACTTGCTTTTAACCGCAAAAGGCATCCGCATTATTGACTTTAATATTGCGGTGTCTGATAGCGATGAAGTAACGGTGAGTGCTGGAACTCGGAAGTACATGCCCCCGGATTTCAAACCTAGGCTTGAGCCAACGAGAGATGAGAAAATTGACCGCGATCTCTATGCGCTAGGCATCACCTTCTACGAATGCGTTACAGGTTGCTATCCCTTTTACGAGCCAAGTCCTCCCATCGGCAAGCTTCCTCGGAATCCCAATGAAATTGCCAAATGTGAAGATTTGAGTGATGAATTGGCGCAGTTGCTCACCAGGTTGATCGCGCCTAAGCGAGCCGAGCGGTTCTCTTCAGCAACAGAGCTTTTGGAGGCGATCGCTTCTCTCACCAATTTACGCAAACCAGAAGAACAAGTTGAAGAAGACATTGAGTCAGGGGAACTGCTGAGTAATCCTATATCTGACAGATTAGATAGTGCAGACCAACCTCAAAAAACTCTTGATCTGATACCTCTTGAATCTAGTGATGAACTTCCGGAGAATGTGCAAAATGTTGTTGAGCCAATTCCTCTGTTACCTACCGTTGAAGTTACACCTCCAGAACAGTCTGAGAAATTTGAGTCTCAGCTTTCTACATCTACGACTGAACCTAAAAACTACTCCTTGGCTGCTAATTCAGTCAAGTCAGTAGCAGCAGAAAATAAGGCTCAAACAGCCCTGTTCGATCACCTTCCGCCAACAGTAGCAGCACCATCCGTATTTGGTACAGGCAGATCGCTTCCCAAGGCAGTTATTCTCGATCCAACTGGACTATACCCGCCTCCGGTTGGATGCATTGAAATTAGGACAGAAGTTGAATGGATGCAGTCCTTCTTCCTATCAGAGGATCTTTACTGGGTGACAGGGAAAGGACGACAAGCAACCCGGCTTTGTGATTGGACTCGTGAATGGCTGCGGGTTTGGAACAAATTAGATGCCATCATCGAAGAAAAGCAAAATCCTCGTACTCGCCTAAAAGCGCTGTTTGGCTCAGTGCCAATTCCCTCAGAGTGGACTGATGAAAACATCCTCCAACTCGTCACAAAACTCGATTCCTATCCTCAAGAAAATCCTGTTGCCCCTTTGCTGGCAGACTTGATTGAGGGCGATCGGCAGGTGTGGTTTGAGTCGCCTTCGATTGAGCATCTAGCTCGCTGGTTATCTATCCAGGTTCCAGAAGCATACAAGCCTCTAGAGCGTGTTTGGCAAAATCAAATTGTGGAGCATGATCCAGATCTGGCAGGCTATTACCAGATGGAAGATAAACTACAACTCCTCCGACAATGGGTAGGAGTCGTTGAACCCTCAGAGCAAGTCAAGGCTCTAGGTCGCTACAGGCTACCAGTACCCAAATTCCTAGTTAGGGAATTTCAGTCTTTTTGGGAGCGTCAGCTTATCCCCAACGGAGGCAAAGCTCTAGATGAACTAGTTCCAAACAAGCAGTCTGGGATGGAGCAAATTGCTTCGCTGGCTTACTCTATTCTTAAAACCCATCCCAATTGGATCACCAAGGAAAGAAAACGAAAACTCTCCTCCTACCTTAACTATCAAGAACTTAGCGATCTGGATAGCCTTCAACCGCCGCTCCAGCCGAAATCGCTCGCTCTAGAAGCGAGTCCCAAGGAGGCGATGCAGTGGGTTACAGATCAATATTTACCCTTTCGCCGCTGGGATAGCGCCATTAATCCATCCTCATCTCGACCCAGAGCAAGCGATCATTTAGCTGAGTCTTTTGTGAGTTGGATACTCAAACACTACCCAGAAATTAGATTTGATAGCTCTATTTTGAACTATGGTGTGGCATCTCTCGTTCAAGACCTTTGTCAAAAAGAACCCGTTCTATGGGTTGTTGTAGATGGGTTAGGATGGCTGGATCATCAGGAACTTCTGGCTTATCTGACCCGGAACAACAGTTTTACAATTGAAGCTGCTCTTCAACCTCGCATCAGCATTCTTCCCACAAAAACTGAGTACGCTAAGTGGAGCCTTTACAGTCAACTTCCCCCCAGCCACTCCTCTTGGATACCTGATGCTGGTAAAGGCTTTCCGATGATGGGTACTGGAAAGCGTTACACAGATCGGGACTACAAACGGGGTACTCTTCACCGAGACTTGAAGAAGAATGCTCATAAGCTCTACTGCTGGGATACTGACAAGTTTGACCATCTTTATCACACACAGCAAGACTGGCAAAACCTCTATCAAGTTCAGCGTCCATACGTCTTGGAAGGAATTGCTAGAGATATCGAGTACTGTGTGAAGCAGCACCCTAACCCTGAACTACTCAGGATTGTGATTGCTAGCGATCATGGTCAGATGATAGGTGAAGCTGAACATCTATCCGATTGTCCAGAAGGGCTGGATCTTAAAGGACGGATGGCGATTGGCAAAACTGATGATCCCCGCTTTGTCGTCCTAGATGCGGAGCGTTATGGACTGCCTCATGACCTTAGCATTGTGCGAGGCGCAGCTTGTCTAAATGCATTTAGCTACACTGAGAAAAATGAAATTATTGGTTCTCATGGGGGAATATTTCCAGAAGAAGTCGTCGTTGGAGTATCTATACTTCGTCAGTTTGTGGCTCGCCTTCCGGTTCACGTCATCTGTTGTGGTGAGGGAACACCTAGTCAGACGGGAGAATTGAACCTGACGATCGACAACTTCAATTCGGTACCTCTGACACAGCTTTGTTTGTACATCAATGAACTGCCTGATCTGAAGACTGGCTATCCTTTGAATGTAGAAATTCCAGCAGGACAAAAAGCTTCTATTCAAGTTCCAGTTTCTAGTTATCCAGAACTCCCTCCTAACCATGAGGGAAATCAATTAGTCTTGACAGGTGAACTTAGATTTAAATTTGCTGATATTGAGGTTAGTGCCGCTAACTTGGATTCTGAATCTCTGTTAACTGTGAAGCAAATGTTCAGCAGTGGATTAGATATTGATGATTTCCTATAACAGCAATCTGGTTCAAGATGTCTTTGGCAATCTGAGTATCGATAAAACTCGGCTACCTTCAAGTGGCTTGACGGCTGTTGGAGTGCCTAGTTTCGTTGCTGAATGGCTGCTGGATAAAATTGTACCGGGTTCAGGTACATTGACTTCTACTGAGCTAGAAAAGGTCAATACCTTCGTCAAAAAAGCCTTTCCTCGAAAGGACGATCGTAACGAAATTATTTTTGATTTGACTCAGGGCGAAGTTCGCAAATTGATTGCTCTCATGCAGGTACGAGTCAGGTTGGAGCAGGGATCTAAGGAAATTCCTGACCCCATTGCTCGAATTCCCGTACTCAACTTATCAGATTGTGCTATTCCGCTTGGTTTAATTGAGCGTAACAAAATGCTGCTACGCCAAGGAGTATGGGGCAAAATTAGTCTTGCTATGCAACCTGATGGCAAAGTTGAAGTAATCGACTTCGACCCCTTCCAGTGTTCCAAAGTTGACCTTCAGGCATATGCCGACTGTCGAGCAAGATTTAACACAGAAGAATGGCGAGACTTACTCTTTTGTTCAATGGGCTTTAACCCACAGCACCCTAGCTATAACCAAGAATCTAAAACCTGGGTATTGGCTCGGTTACTTCCACTTGTAGAATCTAACTACCACATTATGGAGCTTGCCCCAAAAGGAACAGGTAAAAGCTTCGTATTTGAAAATATCAATAGTAAAGTTGCCTTGATTAGTGGCGGCAAAGTGACTTCAGCACAGCTTTTCATCAACGGTAAAACTAAAGAAGTTGGTTTGCTGGGTCGCCATGATGTTCTTGTTTTAGATGAAGTCCAGAGCTTAACTTTTGACAATCCTGAGGAAGTTATTGGTCCGCTAAAAAATTATCTAGCTAGTGGTCGTTATAACCGCTCTGGATTTGCAGATATCAGCAGTGATTGCTCACTGGTCATGCTTGCAAATATTGAGCTGGACGAGCATTTACAACCTCGAAATGAAGATAATATCATTGCTAACCTACCTAATTTCTTTGCAGAAACTGCATTTTTAGACCGCTTTACTGGTATTATTCCTGGTTGGAAAATCCCTAAGTTTCAAAGAGAAATGACATCTTATCAATTCGGACTTAAAATGGATTTTTTTGGCGAATCTTTGCTATCTCTGCGCCACGACAATCGTTTTATATCCTACGCACAGCAGCATACCAAATTCGACAAAAATGCAACAATTCGTGATCAAAATGCTATATTCAAGTCAGCATCAGGATTCCTTAAAATTCTCTATCCTCACTTAGATTTAACATTAATGGATTACCAACGTGATTGCTTAGAACCTGCCCAGAAACTGCGTCAAGAAATCCGGAATTCTCTATATTATCTCGATGATGAATTTAGGAAATTCGGTAGAGAAGTTTATGTTGAAGCGAAGTGATTAGAAAGAGCCATTTAATATACCTAGACTATCACTCAACAACTCCTGTTGATCCAAGAGTTGCTGAGTTAGTACTACACTACATGACTACGGCATTTGGTAATGCTAGTAGTATTGAGCATGAATATGGAGATGAGGCAGAAGAAGCGGTTTCCAAATCTGCCTTCCACATTACTGAGTTAGTCGGAGCAACATCTAGGGAAGTTGTCTTCACATCTGGAGCAACTGAGAGCATTAACATAGCTATTCAAGGCAGCATATCTTCTGACGCTAGTGCCAAGACACATCATTGCATTGCTGTATCGCCAGTCGAACACAAAGCAGTTTTAGACACCTGTTATGCCTTAGATAAAAAAGGATTGGCGAAAATTATCAGCCTCCGTGTTGACTCAAAGGGCAGACTTGATTTAGAGCATCTTGAGCAGGTTTGCAAAAGCGGAGTCTCACTGCTCTGCGTAATGGCAGCTAACAATGAAGTTGGCAATATGTACCCAATTCAAAAAGTTGGTCAGATTGCTCAAAAATATGACATCCCTTTCTTATGCGATGCCTCCCAAGCCGTGGGGAAAATCCCCATAAACTTTGAGGAGTGGGGAATCACTTACCTAGCCATCTCTGCCCACAAACTCTACGGACCCAAAGGTTGTGGTGCATTAGTTGTCAGGAAAGGACATCACCTAGAACCGATCATATTTGGTGGTGGTCATCAGAAAGGAATGAGGTCTGGAACTCTGAACGTTCCTGGTATTGTTGGCTTAGGGGAAGCCTGCCGCCTGCGTCAACTGGAAATGGAAGAGGATGAGAAAGCGATCGCATCCAAGCGAGACAGACTTCAAAGCTTACTGCTAGACAAAATTCCTGGTTTAGTCATCAATGGAGATACCACTTCCCGACTTGCAGGCAATCTCCACATTTCAATCCCCGATATTCCTAACAGCGCAGTCATTGCCAGAGTACGCTCTCAACTTGCCATCTCCACTGGTTCTGCCTGCTCATCGGGTATAGAGACACCATCCCATGTCCTTCAATCACTAGGCTTACCTGATAACGTGATTGAAGGAGCATTGCGTATTGGTCTTGGCAAATTTACGACGGATGAAGAAATAGATCAAGCAGCAGAAATTCTCTCAACTGCCGTTAGCAAGACGCGCCAAGCTATGCTTACTTGAGACAGCCATTCCTCAGCCAGCGATGTCAATCGTAACGGTCGGGTGCCCAAACTATCGCTCTTCTTAGAAAGGGGGTTAGAACACACTTACTAATCTATTCACTCCCGACCAAACGTCTCAAATGAGACAACACAACAGAAATATAAAGTCAAGAGTGATGAAGAATGTAAAGTTTTCTTACTTCGTCAACTGGTAACGCCCGTTGAAAGTTGACGAAATAACCTCTTAACTGTCACAATCAGGCATACCGTTAGAAGTTGACGGATGAAAAAGAAGATTAAAGCTAATCCGAAAGCTGTGGTTGCTGAAGGGGTGACGAGTAAGCTGAAAGCTTGATTCATCAAGGTTTCTCCTCCATTGAATGACACAAAGATATCAGCTTATTGACAGGCTTGTTGAGAATAGATGTCTCGCCGCCGCTGTTGGCGAGAATGATAATCATATCTAGGGGAAGGGAGGGCAAGGTACACCTTGCCCTCCCTTCATAGTTTTTTAGAATCCCGCTCAAACTTTCATGGTAAAAAAGAGCGGTTCATTGTTTTTAACGAAACCGCTCAAACAAAAAATGCTTCCCGAATTGTATCTCACAACTCTTGAGAGCCAACTGAGTGCATCTCAATTGCTGACCTTAGAAATGCTGGTATGGCTGTTGCAGTTCCATAAACAGATACGA